>CAZGOX010000084.1:4320-9597 GCA_964527955.1 uncultured Opitutaceae bacterium
TCAAACGGCCAGCTGATGGGGCTGGACCCGGAGTCCTGCCTGACGATCGGCGTCACGACCAGCGGACACTATGTCCGGACCGGCCAGAGTCCGACTGTCGCCGACCTTGAAACTTTCCTCGAGAACTGGCACTGATCGTCGTCGTCCCCCTCCTCCATGCCACTGAAGCAAAAGCCGCCCGGAGTTCTCATTTCCTTCGAAGGATCCGAGGGCAGCGGGAAGTCGACCCAGATGGTCCGGCTGGCGGCCAGGCTCCAGGAGCTGGGCCGGGACGTCGTGACCGTGCGCGAGCCCGGCGGGACCGAGATCGGCGAGCAAATCCGCGGCCTCATTGTCCACAATTCCAAGGGAGACGAGATGTGCGCGGAGACCGAGCTCCTGCTCTTCGCAGCGGCGCGCGCCCAGCTCGTGCGCGAGGTCATCGCGCCCGCCCTGGTCCGGGGGGCCACGGTGCTCAGCGACCGTTTCCTCGATTCGACGACGGTCTACCAGGGCGTCGGGCGCAACCTCGCCTCGGACCCCGTCGAGAGGATCAACCGGTTCGCCGTCGGCAACGTGATGCCCAACCTCACCCTCGTGATCGACGTGCCGACGGAGATCAGCCTCGCCCGTATCCGCCAGCGCGCCTCGGACGTGCCGGACCGCATGGAGCGCGAGAACATCGATTTTTACAACAAGGTGCGCGACGGCTACCTCGTGCTGGCAAAGGGGATGCCCGAGCGCTTTGTGGTGGTTGACGGGACCAAGGCCGAGGACGTCGTGGCGAGGAAGATTTGGACCGAGGTTCAAAAGCTGCTGAAGGTGTGAGCGCGCCTGCCCAACCGTGGCCGCCAGCCCTGGCCGGCACGCCCGCGGCGGTGGTGATCGAGAGGGCGATCGAGCGCCGCCGCCTGGGCCACAGCATTCTCCTGCAGGGCGACGACTTCGCCACGCTGCTGGCCGGGGCCTATGCGATTGCCGACCGCCTCCTCAGCCCGGCTGGTTCCGACCGCACCCACCCGGGCCCCGTGTCCGGGGGGAGGCATCCCGACCTCTTTGAGCTCCGGCCGGCCAAGAAGATGCGCCAGATCGGCGCCGACCCGACCCGCGACTTCATCGCGCACCTCCAGGTCTCGCCGAACGTGGCCCCGGTCAAGGTGGGGATCGTTCACGAGGCGGACCGGATGAACCAATACGCGGCCAATATCTTCCTCAAGACGCTCGAGGAACCGCCGCCCAACACGACCCTGTTGCTCGTGACGACGCGTCCCTACTCGCTGCTCTCGACGATCCGCAGCCGGTGCCTGAACTTCCGTTTCCCTTCGGCGGCGGCCGCCGCCGACCTCGAGGGCTGGCCGGCCTGGCTCGACGACTACCGCGCCTGGCTTGGGCGCATCGTCGAGGGCCCGGCCGACAAGAGGCGGATCGCCGACCACGTGTTTTCGCTCTACGGGCTCCTGGCCCGCTTCAGCCTCATCCTGGAGCGGGCCGCCGCCGCGGCCTGGGCCGCGCAAAAGGCGGGCCTTCCGGCCGAGCTGGCCGCGGAGGAGCAGGTCGCGATGGAGACCGGATTGACCCAGGGCATCCGCGCCCAGCTTCTCGGCGAGATCGAGCGCGCAACGAGGGCCTTTGCCCTGCCCCAGCTCGCCGCGGGGAGCGAGGCCGCCCGCCGCTCGTTCGTGGAGTCGATCGGCAGGCTCGAGCACAACGCCGGCCTCCTGCACTACAACCTGAACGAGGCGGCCGCGCTCGAGGACTTTCTTCTTTCGTCACTCCGGCTCTGGGCCAAAGCGGGAAAGTAGCGCCACAAACGTCTCCCTTGCCTCCATGTGGGGGTTGTGCCCGGCTCCGCGCAGGGTCCGGATCTGCGCCGCGGGAAAGTGGCGGAGGATCGCCGCGTGGTCGCCGGGCCCGACATAGCGCGACCTCTCGCCTGTGATGAAGAGCGCCGGACCCTCGAACCGGTCGCCCTCCCCAAGGGGGTTCTTCTCCAGGGCGCCCAAGGCGGCCTCCAGCACGGGCAGGTTTGCGAGCCACCGCCAGCCCCCTCCCTCAGTGCGATCGAGGTTCGTCAGGAGAAACCTCCTCAGACCCCAGTCCGGGACGCTGCGTTCGACCAGGCGCTCCGCCTCTGCCCTCGAGGAAAGAGTGCCGAGGTCGATACCGCGGAGCGCCGCAAATTCCACGCGGCGTTCGGGCCAAAAGTAGTCCCTGGGGGCGATGTCGACCACGATGAGGCGCCCGACCCGCCCAGGGTGGCGGCAGGCGAGCAGCATGGCCACCTTGCCGCCCATGCTGTGGCCAAGGATCGTCGCCCGCCCCAGGCCCTGGCCATCCATCCAATCCAGGACATCGCCCGCCATGGCCTCGTAGGTCATCACTTCGGAGCGGGGGGACGAGCCGTGGTTGCGCAGGTCCGGTGCCAGCACATGAAACCGGGCCGACAGATCCTTGCCGGCCGCCTGCCAGTTCCGGGACGACCCGAGCAGTCCGTGGAGGACCACCAGGGGCGGCAGGCCCCCGCCGCCGAGGTCGCGATGAAAAAGGTTCATGGAAGGGGTCAGGTTACGTATTTTGACCTCGGCGGCCGAAGGCAAAAGAATCAACCTGATCCCTTGCCCATGGCCGAGCCGGAAAAGATGACCCCGATGATGCAGCAGTACTTCGAGGTGAGGCGTGGGCTTGCCGCCGACACGCTGCTGCTATTCCGGCTGGGCGACTTTTACGAGATGTTCTTTGACGATGCCGTTACGGCATCGCGGCTGCTTGGGCTGACGCTCACGAAGAGGCAGGACTCCCCCATGGCCGGAATCCCCTACCACGCCGCCGAGAGCTACGTCGCCAAGCTCCTCGCCGCCGGGAAGAAAGTGGCGTTCTGCGACCAGCAGGAGGCCGCGCAGCCGGGGCGCCTGGTGCGGCGCAAGCTCTCCCGGATCCTGACGCCGGGGACCACCCTCGCGGCAAGCCAGCTGGAGGGCGCGCGAAACCACTACCTCGCCGCCGTTTCGCTGGACAAGCGGGGGCTCCACGCGGCCTGGCTCGACCTTTCGACGGGGGAATTCCGGATCGCGACCGACCCGGACGCCGCGAACCTGCTGCCCGTCCTGACGGCCCTCGACCCGGCGGAACTCCTGGTCGCCGAGGGGGCGCTCGCGCTGTGGAAGTCCGCGCCGCACGACCAGCCCGCCGTTCACGCGCTCCACGCTTTCGCCTTGCTGCGCCTGTGCACGGAGGTCTCCTCCCATCACCTGGACGCGGCCATGGGGGCGAAGGAGGTCCTCGGGGCACTGGGCGTCCTCAACCTCGAGGGGTTCGGCATCGAGCGCGGGCATCCCGCGCTGGGCCCCGCCGGGGCGCTCGTCCGGTACGCCACCGAGAATCTCTGCGCAAAGCCCGGGAACCTCGCCGGAATCCGCGAGTACCGTAGCTCGCGCACCCTCCTCCTCGACCCCGCGACCCTGCGCAACCTGGAGATCTTCTACTCGATCCGCGGAACCCGCGAAGGCTCGCTGATCGGCGCGATCAACCGGACCTCGACGGCCCCGGGCGCGAGGCTGCTGGAGCGCTGGCTCGCCGCCCCCACGCTCGAACTCGCGGAGATCCTCCGCCGCCAGGCGATCGTCGGGGAGTTTGCGGCCCAGCCCTCCCGCCTCGCCGCCCTGCGCGACCTGCTGCGCGGTGTCCGCGACATTCCGCGCATCCTGGGCAGGCTCCAGAACCGGCTTCGCAATCCGCGCGAGCTCGGCGGCGTTCGCGACACGCTGGACCAACTTCCCGCAGTCCGCACCTCCCTTGGGGAGTTCGCGCTGTCGGGCCGGCCTTTCCCGATCGCCGAACTCCCCGGGCTCCGGGGCCTGCTGGCCGGCGCCCTCGCGGACGAGCTTCCCGCCGACATCGACGAGGGGAACGTGATCCGGGCGGGCCACGACACCGAGCTGGACCGGCTCAGGAGCCTGACGACCGACAACAAGACCTGGCTGTCGGAGCTCGAGCGCGCGGAACAGGAGCGCACGGGAATCCGGAGCCTCAAGGTGAGGTTCACCAATCATTTTGGGTACTACATCGAGGTCACCAAGGCGAACCTGCACCTGGTCCCCCCGGACTACGTCCGCAGGCAGACCACCGTCGGGGGAGAGCGCTACGTGACCGAGGACCTTCGCCGGAAGGAGAAGGAGATCTTTCATGCCGAGGAGAACGCCCTCGCCCGCGAGAGGGAGCTGTTCGGCGGGCTCGTCGCCGCGATCCTCGCCGAGGCCGAGGCGCTGTCGCGGACGGCCGAGGCGCTGGCCGAGATCGACGTGCTTGCGGGCTGGGCCGTCCTCGCCAGGGAATGGGACTACTGTCGCCCGGAACTCGACGAGGGCAGCTCCATCGAGGTTACCGACGGGCGTCACCCCGTGGTCGAGCAGATGCTCAGGGCCCCGGACGCGCCCGGGGGTGCCGCGGCCTTTGTCCCCAACGACACCCTGCTCGACAGCGGGGATGCCCAGATCGCCCTGATCACCGGGCCGAACATGGCGGGAAAATCGACCTATATCCGGCAGGTGGCCCTGATCGCCCTCCTTGCGCAGATCGGCTGCTGGACCCCGGCCAAGTCGTGCCGCGTGGGGCTGGTCGACCGCATCTTCTCCCGGGTCGGCGCGAGCGACGACCTCGCCCGCGGGAATTCCACGTTCATGGTCGAGATGAACGAGACCGCGAACATCCTCAACAACGCCACGGATCGGAGCCTCGTGATCCTCGACGAGATCGGGCGCGGGACCTCGACCTATGACGGGCTGAGCATTGCCTGGGCCGTGATCGAGCACCTGCACGCCGGGGCCGCGCGCGGCCCACGGACCCTGTTTGCAACGCACTACCAGGAACTCACCCAGCTGGAAAAGCACCTTCCGCGGCTTCGCAACCTTTCGGTCGCCGTCAAGGAGTGGAACGACGACATCGTCTTCCTGCGCCGGGTCGTGCCCGGCGCGGCGGACCGGAGCTACGGGATCCAGGTCGCCCGGCTCGCGGGCCTGCCGCAGGGCGTGATCGACCGCGCGCGCGCGATCCTGTCCCGGCTCGAGGGCGAGGATCCGGGCGTGACGCTGCCGGCGCCGCAGGCGAAACCTCGCAGGAAGATCACCGTCGTCCCGCGCGAGGAGGATCCCCAGCTCCCGCTATTGTAAGGGGTCGCGGGGTTTGTTTTTTTAAAAAGCGAGGGTTTTTAAAAGAAAAAAGCGAACCCCGGGGACGGGAACAATAGGCCCCCCCGGGGGGATGGGGGAGGGGGGGGGGCGCCGGGGGGGGGGCGGGGGGGGG
>CAZGOX010000085.1:0-9503 GCA_964527955.1 uncultured Opitutaceae bacterium
GCGATGAAGTCCGCGGGATCGAGGGTGGTTTCCTCAGCCAGCGCCCTCAGGCTGCCGGTGCGCCGCATCCGCCGGGGTCGTTGCGTGAGGTTGAGCTTGAACATGGGGAGAGGTTTCGGGGCATCCTGGCGGAAATCCCGCTCCATCACGAGTAAGAAAAAGCTACTCGCCCCCCTTGGCCCTAACCCGCTACACCCTACCCCTGCCCATGCCCCTCCGACTCTTCGACTCACTGACCCGCAAAATCCGGGAGTTGGTGCCGTCCCAACCGGACGGGGTCTTCCGCTTCTACAACTGCGGGCCCACCGTGTACGCCCCGGCGCACATTGGAAATTTCCGGACCTTCCTCATCAATGACGTGCTCCGGAGGCTGCTCGAGCATGAATTCGGCCCGGCCAAGGTGAAGCACGTGCGCAACCTGACCGACGTCGACGACCGCACCATCGGGCAGACGCTGAAGGAGAATCTCCCGCTCGGCGAGATCACGCGGAAATGGACCGCGAAGTTTCACGACGACTGCGCGGCGCTCAACTGCCTCCCGCCCCACGTCGAGCCCACCGCCACGGGAACGATCCGGCAGCAGGTGAACATGATCAATGTGCTCATGGAGAAGGGCAACGCCTACCGGGCCGCCGACGGCTCCGTGTATTTCAAGATCGCATCCTTTCACCGCTACGGGGCCCTTTCACGCATCCGGGAGCGCGTGCTCAAGGTGACGAACAGCGCGCTGGACGCCGACCACAAGGATGACGCGGGCGACTTTGCGCTATGGAAGGCCTGGAAGCCCGAGGACGGGGAGAACAAGTGGCCCGGGCCGGCGGGCGCGGTCGAGGGCCGCCCCGGCTGGCATATCGAGTGCAGCGCCATGAACAAGGCCATCCTCGGCGACACCATCGACCTTCACACGGGCGGCGTCGACCTGCTCTTTCCGCACCACGAGAACGAAATCGCGCAAAGCGAATGCTGCAACGGCGCGACCTTTTCGCGCCATTGGTACCACAGCGAGCATCTCCTCGTGGAAGGCACGACCATGAGCAAGAGCAAGGGCAACTACTACGTCCTGGACGATCTCGTGGCCAAGGGATACCCGCCGCTGGCTGTCCGCTACGCGCTTCTGAACGGTCACCCGCGAAGGCAGCTGAACTTCGTGCTGGACAGCCTTCATGTCTCCCTGGCGGCCTTGGATCGGCTCGAGCACTTCGATGCCCAAATCAGGGCCAGGGCAAGGCCCGGCTCCGGGGCGTCCCCCCACCCGATTCCTGGCGATTGGGGCCCGTTCAAGCCGGCATTCGACTCCCTTTGCGACGACTTGAATGTGCCGGAGGCCCTCGGGCACATCTTCACGGTCCTGAATCGGCCCATCCTCAGCTTTGAAGGGGCCGAGGCGATCAAGGCCGCCGACGCATTCAGGCGAATCTGCTCCCTGCTCGGCTTTGAGTTTTGGACCGTCCAAAAGACGGCCAAGCCCGCTCCTCCGGAAGTAAACGCGCTGGCTGAAAGGCGCTGGGCCGCCAGGCAGGCCAGGGACTTCAAGGCAGCCGACGCCCTGCGTGCCGAATTGACCGCAACGGGCTGGTCCATGCTCGACGGCAAGGATGGCTACAAGCTTGAGCCCTTGAAACCCGTCTGAGAGCGGGCTAACAACAACCCCTTGCATTCGCCATCCATGACTCCCCTCGAAGAGCTCCGCCACTCGTCCTCGCACGTCCTGGCCACCGCCGTACTCCGGCTGTTTCCGGAGGCGAAGCTGGACATAGGCCCGCCGACCGACACCGGCTTCTACTACGACATCGACCTCGACCACAAGCTGACCGCCGAGGATCTCGTGAAGATCGAGGCGGAGATGAGGAAGATCGCCGAGGAGAACCAGCCCTTTCTTCGCAGGGAGGTGTCCCGCGAGGAGGCCGCCGCCATCATCAGGGAGCGAGGCCAGGAGCGCTACAAGCTGGGCCGCCTCGCGGACATTCCCGAGGGCGAGGCGATTTCCTTCTACCAAAACGGGGAGTTCATCGACCTCTGCGCCGGGACCCACGTAAGGTACACGAGCAAGGTCAAGGCATTCAAGCTGCTTTCCATCGCGGGCGCCTACCATCGCGGCGACGAGCACAACAAGCAGCTCCAGCGCATCTACGGCACGGCCTTCCCGGCCAGGGAGGAGCTGGCGCGCTACCTGGAGCAGCTCGAGCAGGCCAAGCTTCGCGACCACCGCAAGCTCGGTCGCGACCTGAAGCTCTTCGTCATCGACGACGAGGTCGGCCAGGGCCTGGTCCTGTGGACACCGGCCGGCGCCATCCTCCGGCAGGAGCTCCAGAACTTCATCAGCGAGGAGCTGCGGAAGCAGGGCTACCAGCAGGTCTTCACCCCGCACATCGGGAAGCTGGGCCTCTACAAGACCTCGGGACATTTCCCGTACTACAAGGAATCCCAGTTCACTCCGCTCGTGGAGAATGAGGCGCTCGCCGGCATCCTGCGCGAAGGCTGCTCCTGCGCGGAGATGTCCAACCGCCTCGAGGCCGTCTCCGAACACTTCCGCCAGGAGATCAACCGGCGGACCGGCCGTGAGACCATACCGGCCGACAGGGTCCTTCCCGAGGACAAGCTTCTCGACGGCTTCCTGCTGAAGCCGATGAACTGCCCGCACCACATCAAGATCTTCTCGTCGCAGCCCCACTCCTACCGCGACCTGCCGGTGCGCCTCGCCGAATTCGGCACCGTGTATCGCTGGGAGCAGTCGGGCGAGCTGAACGGGATGACCCGGGTGCGCGGCTTCACCCAGGACGACGCCCATCTCTTCTGCACCGAGGAGCAGGTCGCGGCCGAGGTTCTCGGCTGCCTGGAACTTGTGAAGATCGTGCTGACGACGCTCGGCATGACCGACTACCGGGTGCGGGTCGGCCTCCGCGACCCGGACTCGAACAAGTACGCCGGGACCCCCGATAATTGGGACAAGGCCGAGGCGGCGTGCCGCGCGGCGGCCCGGACCCTGGGAACGGCATTCAGCGAGGAGGCGGGCCAGGCGGCTTTCTACGGCCCCAAGATCGACTTCATGGTGAAGGATGTGATCGGGCGCGAGTGGCAGCTGGGCACCGTGCAGGTCGATTACAGCCTGCCTGTGCGCTTCGACCTCTCGTACATCGGGGCCGACAACCAGGCCCACCGCCCCGTGATGATCCACCGGGCGCCCTTCGGCTCGATGGAGCGCTTCTGCGGCGTCCTGATCGAGCATTTTGGCGGTGATTTCCCGGTCTGGCTGGCTCCCGAACAGGTCCGCCTTGTCCCGATCAGCGACAAAGTGCTCGAGTATGGGCGCGACCTGCTGGCAAAGCTTTCGTCTGCCGGAAGCCGGGCGACCCTCGATACCCACAGCGACAAGCTGGGGGCCAAGATCCGCCGTGCGGAGCTCGACAAGGTGCCCTACACGCTCGTCCTTGGCGGACGGGAGGCAGAGACCCAGTCGGTGAGCGTGCGATCCCGCGCACGGGGCGACGAGGGCTCCATGCCCTTCGCGCAGTTCGCCGACCGCCTGCAGGCGGAGATCAAGGCCCGCGCGCTGTCAAAGCCGCGCACAGCCCCTGCCTGAGGACGGCTCGCCGGATCAGACGGCGGCCTCGCCGCGCTCGTCGGTCCGGATCCGCACCGCTTCCTCCAGCGGCACGACAAACACCTTGCCGTCGCCGATCTTGCCGGTCTTGGCGGACCTGATGATGGCGTCCACGGCCTTGCCGGCCATGTCGTCGGCAACCCCTATCTCAAGCTTAACCTTTGGGAGGAAATCCACCGTGTACTCGCTGCCGCGATAGATCTCCGTGTGCCCCTTCTGCCGACCAAAGCCCTTCACCTCGGTAACGGTCATGCCCTCGATGCCCGCCTCGGCCAGGGCTTCCTTCACTTCCTCCAGTTTGAACGGCTTGATAACAGCAATGATGAGTTTCATCGGGTCGGGTTAGGGCGTTTTCAGGGTTAAGGGAATGTATTGGCCCGCTTATAGTAAGCAAGCATCATGCCAAAGGTTCTCCATCCAATTCCGGCACAACCGTCTGGATGTGCAGCTCCTTCAGCTGGCGGGCGGTCACCGGCGTCGGACTTCCCGCCATCAAGTCCTGCCCCTTCTGGGTCTTGGGAAACGCGATCACGTCCCGGATGCTGACCGTCCCGCAGAGAAGGGCCGCGATCCGATCGAGCCCGAAGGCGATTCCGCCGTGCGGCGGCGCACCGTACGTGAAGGCCTTCAGCATGTAGCCGAAGCGGCTCTCGACCACATCCTGCGGTATCTTGAGCACATCCTCGAACACCTTCTTTTGCAGCGCGGGTTGGTGGATGCGGATCGACCCCCCCCCCAGCTCCATTCCGTTGAGCACGACGTCGTAGTGCTGCCCGCGAACCTTCTCCGGAGCGGTTTCCAGGAGGGCCGCGTCCTCAGGCACGGGAGACGTGAACGGGTGGTGGGTCGCGAGATACCTCTTCTGCTCCGGATCAAAGGTCATCAGCGGAAAGTCGACGACCCAAAGGAACTTCCAGTCGTCGGGCCGGATCTCGATTTTTCCCCTCTTCTGGAGAAGTGCCGCAGTCTCGAGCCGGATGCGGCCCAGGATGGCGCAGGCCTGCTCCCAAGGCGCGGCGGCAAAGAAGACCATGTCGCCCTCGACAAGTCCCAGCCTCTTGGACAGCTCCGCCTTCTCCGACTCGGAGAAGAACTTCACGATGGGCGACTTCCATTCCCCCCCCTCCAACTTGATGAACGCGAGGCCCCGCGCCCCCAGCGACTTGGCGATTTCCTCAAGGCTCTTGAGCTCGCCCTGGGTCAGGTCCGACAACCCATTGGCATTAAACGCCTTGACAACACCGCCTGCGGCGATGGTCGATTGGAAAACCTTGAAGCCCGAGCCCTTGAAGACGTCCGTGAAATCGACGAGCTCCAGTCCGAACCGCGCATCCGGCTTGTCCACGCCAAACCGGTTCATCGCGTCCACGAAGGCAAGACGCGGGAACGGCGTCGGGATCTCGACCCCAAGCACATCCTTCCAGACCTTCCTCAACATCCCCTCGAACAGCGCATAGATGTCCTCGCGCTCGACGAAGGACGCCTCGACATCGACCTGGGTGAACTCCATCTGGCGGTCCGCGCGAAGGTCCTCATCGCGGAAGCATCGCGCGATCTGGAAGTATTTCTCCACTCCGGCGACCATGAGGATCTGCTTGAACTGCTGCGGCGACTGCGAGAGGGCGTAGAACTGGCCGGGATGGATCCTCGAGGGCACGAGGTACTCGCGCGCGCCCTCAGGGGTGCTCTTGAACAGGGCGGGCGTCTCCACCTCGATGAATCCCTCGGCATCGAAATAGTCGCGGACGGCCTTCGTGGCCTTGTGGCGGATAAGCAGGTTCCTACGCATCCTCGGGCGACGCAGGTCCAGGTACCGGTAGGTGAGCCTCAGGTCCTCGTTGACCTTGTCGCCGCCCGCATCGTCCAGCGGAAAAGGGGGGGTGTCGGAGATATTGTGGATCGTGAGACCGGCGACATCGACCTCAACCTCGCCGGTCGGGAGCGCGGGGTTCACCGTGCCCTCCGGTCGGGCCACGACGCGACCGGACACCGCGATCACCGACTCGGGCTTCACCTGGGCCGCCCGCGCCGCCAATTCCACATTCGCCTTGGGGTCAAACTTTGCCTGGGTGATGCCCTCCCGGTCCCGCAGGTCGATGAAGATGATCCCCCCATGGTCCCGGATGGAGTCCACCCATCCGACGAGGGAGACCTCGGCGCCAAGGTTTGCCTTGGTGAGCTGGGCGCAGTGATGGGTGCGATGCATAAACCGTCAAGGTGAAGGCTGGGAAACGGCTATGCCAGTCGAAACAATCAGGCTCTGCCCCGTCATCTCCGCCGGCTTGGGCAGGCCCATCAGCTGGAGCAGCGTCGGGGCGATGTCGGCCAGGCGGCCGCCCTCCCTCATCCTGGTCTTCCCGGCGACGAGCCCCTCCCCCACGACAAAGGTCTCGACCAGTTTCAGCGTGTGCGACGTATGGTGAATGTCGTTCACGTAGTCCCACATCTGCTCGCAATTCCCATGGTCGGCGCAGATGAGCGCCTTGCCGCCGACGTGCGCCAGCGCCTCAAGCAGCTCCCCCACCCCCCGGTCCGTCGTCTCCACGGCCTTGATCGCCGCCGGCAGTGAACCGGTGTGCCCCACCATGTCCGGGTTCGCAAAGTTGACGACAATCAGGCCGTACTTGCCCGAGAGTATGGCGGCCTTGGCAAGGCGTGTGACATCTCCCGCGGACATCTCGGGCTGGAGGTCGTAGGTCGCGACCTTGGGGCTCGCCGGGCATGCCCGGTCCTCCCCGGGGAACGGCTCCGCCCGGTAGTTGTTGAAGAAAAAGGTGACGTGGGGATTCTTCTCCGTCTCGGCGCAGCGAAACTGGGCGATGCCGGCATCGGCTACCACCTGGCCGAGGATGTTCTTCAGCCTTTCAGGCTTGGGCAGGATCACGTGGACGGGAAGGCCCTCCTCGTATGCGGTCATGGTTGCGTAGTAGAGGTCCAGCTTTGCCCCGCGGTCGAATTCCTTGAACCCGTCGAGCACAAAGGCCTTGGTGATCTCGCGGGGGCGATCGCCGCGGTAGTTGTAAAAGACCACCGAGTCCCCATCCCCAATCGTTGCAACCGGTTTGCCATCGTCGCCCACCACCCACGTAGGGATCACAAACTCGTCGCCGTTTCGCGATGTGTCCAGCGGGTGCCCATAGTAGGCCAGGACGGCTGCCTCGGCGCTGGAGGCAACGGCCTCGGATTTCTTCCCCGTGAGCATCCAGTAGGCCTTGCTGACCCGGTCCCAGCGGTTGTCGCGGTCCATGCTCCAGAAGCGCCCGCAGACCGTGGCGATGCGCCCGGCCCCAATTTTCCGGCACTGTTCCTCGACCTGCCGCACGTAGCCGGCACCCGCCGACGGCGGCGTGTCGCGGCCGTCGGTGAAGGCATGGATGAAGATACTGTCGGGGTTGACGCCGTCCTCCTTCGCCTGGCGGAGAAGGCCATAGAGGTGCTCCAGCATCCCGTGAACGCCTGCGTCGGACACGATTCCCATGAAATGCAGCTTGGTCCCCCGGGTCTTCACACGCTCCACGGCGCCCTTCCAGACCTGGTTCGTCACGAGGCGCTTCTCGAGAAATAGTTTGTTCAGCCGCACCAGCTCCTGGTCGACAATGCGCCCGGCCCCGATGTTTTCGTGTCCCACCTCGCTGTTGCCCATGACCCCGTCCGGAAGGCCGACGTCCAGTCCGCTGGCCCGGATGAGGGCAACCGGGCACTTCGCATGCAGCATGTCATCGCAGGGCTTATGGGCCTGGACGGTGGCATTGTACTTGTCCTGTTCGGGATGGGGATTCTTTCCCCAGCCATCGCGAATGACGAGCAGGACGGGCTTGCGAGGTGTGGTCATGGTCGCATTTAGCCATGCACAAACTGCCTGCGGGAGGAAAGGAGAAAGGCGCCTCGGCGTTTGGAGGTAGGGACCGGCGGCCCGCCGGTCCGGGCATACTTGCCTTTCGGCGAATCAGGACCGAGTTGGCCTCAGGACTTCTTGCACCAACTCGTAGCGCCGAAGGCGACGCCGATGGCCACACCGATTCCTATGCCTGCGGCGACGCTGTGCAGGGCGGTTCCAAGCGCGACTCCGACTCCTATGCCAACAGCGAGCCAGACGCCCGCGTTCCTATTGCATTTTGTGTCATTCATGGGGTGTTGCCGAAAGCTTATGGAGGATGAATCGCCTCACCGCAAACGGATAGTCGTGCGCCTGGCAGGTTGCACGCCGCTCAATACTCGTATCACCTCTTTAGCCATGAAGACCCTCGCGACCTACGCCACCCTGGAGGAGGCGCTCCTTGCTCGCGCAAGGCTCGAGGACAGCGGCATCGGGGCATTCATACCGGATGAACTCACTGCATCCTCAGGATTTGGGGTGTTCAATGCGATCGGCGGCGTCCGCCTTCAGGTCGAGGATGAGGACCTTCCGCTCGCGAAGGAAGTCCTCGGAATGGCCGGCTGAATTGACTTCGCAACAGAATTCCCGACCAATCCTCCCATGTCCAAGCGTGCGGTCCTGCTTGTAAACCTGGGTTCGCCCGATTCCCCCTCGGTGCCGGATGTCAGGCGGTACCTCCGGGAGTTCCTTGGGGACGAGCGGGTGTTGGACATGGCCGCGCCGCTGCGCTGGCTGCTCCTGGAGGGGATCATCCTTCGGACCCGGCCGAAGAAGTCCGCGCATGCCTACTCCACGGTCTGGACCTCCGAAGGGTCGCCGCTGGTCGTCACATCGCTGAGCGTGCAGAAGAAGCTCGCGGCCGCGCTCGGGCCCGAAACGCCCGTGTACCTCGCCATGCGCTATGGGCGCCCGTCCATCGCCGAGGTCGTCTCGCAGATCTCCAAGGATGGGGTCGAGGAAGTTCTTCTTTTCCCGCAGTACCCCCACTATGCCATGTCGTCCTGGGAGACGGTGACGGTCCGGGTGTATGAGGAGACCGAACGAGCGACGCCCCGCCTGAAGGTGACCTCCGTGCAGCCCTTCTATGCGGACCCGGATTACATCGAGGCCCTTCATGCCGTCTCCGCCCCCTACCTTGCAAGGTCGCACGACCACCTGCTGTTCAGCTTTCACGGGCTCCCGGTGCGCCACATGCGCAAAGCCGACTCCTCCTGCGCGCACTGCATGAAGGTGACGGACTGCTGCAACGTGCCCTCGCCGGCGCATGCCACATGCTACCGGGCCCAATGCCTGGCCACGGCCAAGGCGCTCGCCCAAAGGGCCGGGCTGAAGCCGGGGAGCCACTCCTTTTCCTTCCAGTCGAGGCTCGCCGGCGAACCGTGGCTCGAGCCCTTCACCGACTACGAATTCCTGCGGCTGCCCAAGGCGGGGGCCAGGCGCCTGCTGGTCCTCTGCCCGTCTTTCGTTGCCGACTGCCTGGAAACCCTGGAGGAGATTTCCATCTCCGGGAGGAAGACCTTCCTCGAAGCCGGGGGAGACTCCTTCGAGCAGATCCCCTGCCCCAATGACAGCCAGCCGTTCATCGACTTCCTGTCCGGCCGGGTCCGGGCCTGGCTCGCGGAACCCCGCGGGTGAACGACGAACCTCCACCGCCCTCCCCGGAAGCGCCCCGGCCCGTGCCTGGCGCCGATGAGGCGCTGTACGCCGCGCTGGTGAAGGCCGACAGGTCCGAGTCCTTCGGGCCGATGGCCTCCGCGATCGCGCATGAGCTGGGCGACCTGATGACAAGGATCGTGGGCGCGCTCTCTGCTGCCAGGGACCGGGGCGACCTGGCCGGGCTCGCCGTGGCGGAGGAAGCGGCGCGCTCCTCCCGCGAGCTGATCCAGCGTCTTTCCCTTCTTGCAAAGGGCGGACGCGGCGAACTCGTGACAGCCCCCGCCCGCGAGCTGCTCGCGGACGCAGCCAAGGCCGCTTCGGGCTCAAACGTCGAGGTCGAGATCACGGTGCCGGACGGGACAAACCCCG
>CAZGOX010000086.1:0-9496 GCA_964527955.1 uncultured Opitutaceae bacterium
GACGGAATTCTCGGACGTATCGTTCTCAAATCCGTCCCACGTCAGGAAATAGGACCAGCCGGCGCCCTCCTTGAAGAGTTCGTCGGGATCGGGAATGGGCCCATCCTCCGTCATGGCAACGACCTTGCGGCCGTCCTTGAAGGCGCGCAGGTGCCGGTAGTCGTCCGCGAAGACAGGGTGGTTGCCCGGAAGGAGGCCGAAGAAACTCCATGTCTTCGGGTAAAAATCCATGCCGATCATGTCCACGACGTCGTCGCCGGGATACCAGGCCTCCATCTTCCCGGCCGAGTCGGTGGGGTTGTAGCACCAGATCAGGTTGGTCAGGCCGAACTTTACGGTGAACCGGTCGAACATGATCCTCCATGCCTTCTTGAAAGGCTCCGGCCCGTGGACGCCCCACCAGAACCAGCCGCCGCTGCATTCGTGGAACGGCCGCCAGATGACGACGACCCCGGCATCCTGGAGCTTCTTCAATTCCCCTGCCACGATGTCCATCTTTCCGAGCAGCTCGGCGTTCTCGGGAGTTCCGTCGATCACAGCCTGGCGGATGTCGAAGTTCGTGCCCTCGTGGTTCATTGAGGGGACATAAAACTGGGGCGTCGGTCCGGGGGTGCCTGTCACCATGGCCATGTGACACGTGAACTCGACGATGCCCCCGCGCCGCGCCCAGGCGATGGCCCTGTCAGTCGCATGCAGCCTTGCGCGAAGTTCGGGCCCGTAGGTGTAGTCGCCAAAATCGAATCCCCGCACGACCGGGCTCTTGCCGGTTTGCTGCCCAAGGTAGTTGATGTCCTCCTCCAGCCGGTTCGGATCCCATCCAAGCTCCTGCTGGCCGGAGAGGATGTAGCGCCCGGAAATCCGGTCCAGGAACTCCAAGAGGGAGCGCACGCCGGGAACAGCATGGGGCGTGACGGGTGCGTCGATCGCCGCGATCGAAGGGAGTGGAAGAATGGCCATGGCCAGGGCACCCACCGCAAGACCCGGGAAACGGCAGAGTTTCATGAGCCCTTTGTGCACGGAAGGGCCAAAAGGGCGATTCCGGAATTCCGGAGCTTCTGCCGATTGCGGTTCCCCGGCCTGGCTGGTACAAGGGCGTTGCCATGTTCGCCTTTGCACAAAAGTGGCCCCAGGTATTCTCGGGCCAGGTCGAGTCGAAGAACTCCAGTCCGGCGGCGCCCGCGGACGTGAAGCCGGTGACTCCTGCCAGGGGCCGAAATGAGCACAGGCGTCTCCAGCAGGTCATCAAGCAATGGGCCCAGGACCTGGGCTGGCGCGCCTCGATAGACTGCCTTGTGTCGAACAAGGAGGGGAGCATCGATGTGGCGCTGCGAAAGGAGAGCCTGTCGATCGCCTGCGAAATCTCGGTCACGGGCCCGGCGGACTATGAGGTCGGAAACCTGAGGAAGTGCCTCGCGGCGGGATACCAGCACGTCGTCTCGGTGTCGCCCGATGAGACGCATCTTGCGGCGATCCGGGAGGTCGCCGGCCAGCGGCTCAGCCAAAGGGAAATGGACCGCGTCCACTGGCTCACGCCCTGGCAGCTTGTTCAATTCGTGGAAGCGCAGGACCAGGCTGCCGCGCGCATCCGCCTTTCACGAAAGCCCGCCGCCCTCGGCGAGCCCATCCAGGCCACCGGGAGTTGATCCTGGTTTGGAGAAGTGGCTCCGGATAAGGAGCAGCCAGGCTATGCAGGCCAGGAAGGGGAAGAGGGTGAACCATCCGAACCCAGGGGAGGTAATCACCTGGGCCGAGCTGGCGGCCAACCTGGGGTCAAATCCCAATTTCAAGTACAGGGCCGCAAAATCGATCCGCCATACTGAGATTGCGCTTGAGGCCGCGTAGGCCAACTGCGCGAACAGGGCGAGCCACCAGGCCCGGGCGTTCAGGTGATAGAAACCCCACGCAAGATACAACGAGAAGGCCGCAAAGAGGGCGCCCAGAAGAATGGCCGGACCACCCGACACGATGAGGCCAAAGACGGGAAAAACGTGAATGGCCCCGAGCATGGCAAGGAGGCCAATCCCGCATAGGGCCGCCACAAGGCTGAAGGCCAGAACCGGCAGGGGACAGCGATCGGTCCAGCGTTCGACCGGGTCGCGCAGCTCGCAGGTGCGCCTGACGTGGCGGCTGCGATAGAACAGGAAGAGCGCCCCAGGGATGAGGACATAGATGACCCCGAGGGAGACCACCGTTATGATCTTTATCGTCGCGAGTGCGGCGGGTGGCAGCGCGGGCTGGCCTGGCTGGGACATCGACACAGCCCAAAACCGAGGCAGGAAGAACACGGCCCACGCACCGCCCAAGATTCCCCCGCAAAGCGCGACTCCCGACAGGCAAGCCAGGATGGCGCGCGCCCAGCGCCGGGCGAGGATCGATCCAATTCCAAGCCAAATGAATCCCGCAGCGATGAAGCCATAGATGAGCATCACAAGGACGGGCATGGGCGGGGCCGGAGGGGCGTCCGGGCGCCGGCTCGCAATGGCCGTTGCGAACAGCATGAGCGGGATCATGAGCGAGCAGACGCCGCCGATCAGGATTTCCAGGATTCCAAACAGGATGAGGCCTACATGCCGGTCGCGGTGGTCGGCGTCGGCCTTTCGCTGATCGGGAAGCAATGGGGGAAGCCCTGTCATGGGTTGCACGCCCGCTGGCGGGGGTTGGGGCGTGCCGGAAAGCAGGAGTCCATACCCACCCGGGACTTGGGTCCAGCCAATTGAGTCGCCCCAACGGGTACAACACCCCATGGCCCAAAGGGCGCGCGGGTCGCATACTCGTTGGGCACATGCCTGACACAATTCACCGACAACCCATGCCGGTTGAGAGCGGGCCGTCGACAGGCGCGGGCACGGTCGTCTCGGTCCGCGGCAGCGTTGTGGATGTGCGCTTTGACGAGCATCTTCCGCCCATCTACTCGGTGCTGCGCGCCGGGGCGGAAAAGCAGGTCGTAATCGAGGTGCTTGCGCAGCGCGACGCCCGCCACGTGCGCGGGATAGCACTGACGCCCACCCAGGGTCTCGCCCGCGGGATGGCGGTCGAGAACACGGGCGGCCCGCTGAAGGTGCCGGTCGGAAAGGCCGTGCTCTCCAGGATGTTTGACGTCTTTGGGCACACCATCGACCGCGGGGCGCCGTTGTCCGGGGTCGAATGGCGCTCCGTGCACCGGGACCCGCCGCCCCTGGCGCAACGCTCCACCAAGTCGGAGATCTTCGAGACGGGCATCAAGGTGATCGACGTGCTCGTGCCCCTGGAGCGCGGCGGCAAGGCCGGGCTCTTTGGCGGGGCGGGCGTGGGCAAGACAGTCCTGCTCACCGAGATGATCCACAACATGATCGGGCATCAGCAGGGGATAAGCATCTTCTGCGGCATCGGGGAGCGCTGCCGCGAGGGCGAGGAACTGTACCGCGACATGACGGACGCGGGGGTGCTGCCAAACATGGTGATGGTCTTCGGCCAGATGAACGAGCCGCCGGGAAGCCGGTTCCGCGTCGGATTCTCCGCCCTGACGATGGCCGAGTACTTCAGGGACGACGAGCACCGCGACGTGCTGCTGCTGGTCGACAACATCTTCCGTTTCATCCAGGCCGGCATGGAGGTGTCCGGCCTGATGGGCCAGATGCCGTCGCGCCTGGGCTACCAGCCCACGATGGGAACGGAGTTGTCGGGCTTGGAGGAACGGATCGCCAACACCGAAGGCGGGGCCATCACGTCGATCCAGGCCGTGTATGTGCCTGCGGACGACTTCACCGACCCGGCGGCCGTCCACGCGTTCTCGCATCTCTCCGCGTCGATCGTGCTTTCACGAAAGCGCGCGAGCGAAGGGCTCTTCCCGGCCATCGACCCGCTCCAATCCAGCTCCAAGATGGCGACCCCGGGGATCGTCGGCGAACGGCATTACACGCTGGCCCAGGAAATCCGGCGCACGCTCGCTCAATACGGGGAGCTCAAGGACATCATCGCCATGCTGGGCCTGGAACAGCTCTCTCCGGAGGACCGGAATGTGGTGGGGCGCGCCCGCCGCCTCGAGCGGTTTCTCACGCAACCCTTCTTCACGACCGAACAGTTCACCGGGCTCAAGGGGAAGCTCGTGAGCCTCAAGGACGCGCTGGACGGCTGCGAGCGGATCCTGCACGACGAATTCAAGGACACCCCGGAGAGCGGGCTCTATATGATCGGGGCGATCGGCGAGGTAAAAAGGCCATGAATCTCAAGGTTCTCCTGCCGTTTGAAGTCTTTGCCGAGAAAACAGGCGTCTCACGGATCGTTGCGGAGACGCACGACGGCTCGTTTGGACTCCTTCCCCACCGCCTTGACTGTGCGGCCGCGCTTGCGCCCGGCATCCTGACCTATGAGACTGAGGCGGACGGGGAGGTCTTCGTGGCGGTGGACGAAGGCGTGCTGGTCAAGGCCGGGCCGGACGTGCTCGTGTCCGTGCGCCGCGCGATCGCCGGCAAGGACCTCGGGCAACTGCGCGAGGCGGTGACGAAGCAGTTCCTGACGCTGGACGAGCACGAGAAGAGCGTGCGCACGGTCATGGCCAAGATGGAAACGGGTTTTCTGCGTCGCCTCGCGACTTTCGAACATGAGTGACCCGCCCAACGAGGACCCCAAGGAGGCGCCGAACCTCGCCGGGCAAATAGGCGCGAAGGCGTCGCGCAAATTGAGGGCGCGCAAGTCGACGTCCGGCGTCTGGTTTGGGCTGGGCATGATGGGCCTGGTCGGCTGGTCGGTGGTCGTGCCGACGCTTCTCGGCGCCGCGCTCGGAGTCTGGCTGGATAAACATCATCCCGGCACCCATCCCTGGACACTCGCACTGATGGTCGTGGGCCTCGCCATCGGCTGCCTGAATGCGTGGTATTGGATTGCCCAGCAGGACAAGGCGATGGGGGAGGGTGGGGAGGAAGGCGATGAGTGAAACGCTGACATGGGCGCTGGCAGCGCTTGCAGGCGCAGGCCTTGGCGCTGTCTTCTTCGGCGGACTGTGGTGGACGGTCCGCAGGGGTGTTTCGTCCCCCCGGCCGGCGCTGTGGTTCCTCGGCAGCGGGCTGCTGCGAACGTGCGCGGTCCTGGCAGGGTTTTACCTTGTCTCCGGCGGCCTGTGGAAGCGGCTGCTCGCGTGCCTCCTGGGGTTTGTCATCGCACGTCTCGCGGTGACATGGCTAACCCGGCCGCGGGCCGGTAACCCAAGCCGTCCGGAACAGGAGGCCCGCCGTGCGCCTTAGCCCCGACCAGTTGATCCTGTGGCAGCATGGGGTATTCAAGCTCAACGGCACGATAGCGTTCACCTGGGGACTCATGCTGGTGCTGGTGGTCGGCTCGATCCTGATCACGCGCAACCTCTCCACGGAGCTGAAGCGTTCCCGCTGGCAGAACCTCCTCGAGATCATCGTCACGGCGATCGAGAAACAGATCGAGGAGGTGGGGCTGCCCCATCCCGAGAAGTACCTCGGCTTCCTGGGGACGCTCTTCCTGTTCGTCGCCGTTGCCGCCGTCTGCACCGTCATTCCCGGCTACCAGCCACCGACCGGTTCGCTCTCCACGACAACGGCGCTCGCGCTATGCGTGTTTGTTGCCGTCCCGATGTTCGGCATCGGGCAGCAGGGCCTGGGTGGATACCTCAGGACCTATGTGCAGCCGACGGTGATCATGCTTCCCTTCAACCTCATCAGCGAGCTTTCACGCACGCTGGCCCTGGCTGTCCGCCTGTTCGGCAACATGATGAGCGGGGCTATGATCCTCGCCATCCTGCTGACCATCACCCCCTACGTCTTCCCCCTCGTCATGACCGTGCTCGGCCTGCTGACCGGCATGGTGCAGGCCTACATCTTCACCATCCTGGCCGCGGTCTACATCGCGGCCGCCACGCGCGTGCGCAAACGGAAGCCTGATCCGCAGGCCAAGCCCGCGCCCAGCCATTGAACCCGCAACCTCAGCAACCAAAGGACCCCCCATGGACAGCAGCACACTCGTCGCCGTAGCCTCAATCGCCACCGCCGGCCTCACCACCGGCATCGGCTGCATGTGTCCGGCGCTCGGCGAGGGCCGGTCGGTCGCCACGGCACTGACCTCGCTGGCGCAGCAGCCGGACGCCTCGGCCACGATCACCCGGACGCTGTTCGTCGGCCTCGCGATGATCGAATCCACGGCGATCTACTGCTTCGTCGTCTCCATGATCCTCATCTTTGCCAACCCGTTCTGGAACCATGTCATCGCCGGGGCGACCCAGGCGGCCGGAAAGTAGGCCATGCTCATCGACTGGTTCACCGTCGGCGCGCAGGCGCTCAACTTCCTCATCCTGGTGTGGCTGATGAAGCGCTTCCTGTACAAGCCTATCCTCAATGCCATCGCCACCCGGGAAAAGCTGATCGCCGCGGAACTGGCGGATGCCGCGGCGAAGAAGGCCGAGGCCCAGAAGGACCGCGATGATTTCCAGCACAAGAACGAGGAGTTCGAGAAGCAGCGGGGCGTGCTCATGACCAAGGCGACGGACGACGCGAAAGCCGAGCGCCAGCGGCTCCTCGACGAGGCTCGCAGGGCGGCGGACGCGCTTGGGGCTAAACGGGAGGAAGCCCTTCAAAGAGACGCCAGGAACCTGAACCAGGCGATCGCCCGCCGGACGCAGGAGGAGGTGTTCGCGATAAGCCGCAAGGCCCTGGCCGACCTGGCCACGACGAGCCTGGAGGAGCGCATGGGGGAAGTCTTCACCCGCCGCCTGCGGGAGTTGGATGGGAAGGCGAAGGACACCCTGGGAGCGGCCCTTAGGACGGCGCCCGGGCCGGCGGTCGTGAGCAGTGCCTTCGGGCTCCCGCCGGAGGAACGCGCAAAGATTCAGAACGCGATCAACGAAACCTTCTCGGCGGATGTCACCCTTCGCTTTGAGACGGCTCCGGAGCTCGTCAGCGGGATCGAACTCAGCGCCAACGGGCAGAAGGTGGGCTGGAGCATCGCGGACTACCTCGGGTCGCTGAAGGATGGTGTCGGCGAACTCCTGAAATGACTCCGGCGCCGGAATCCCTGCAGGGCGTATTCGACCGCGTATTTACGGGAATCGGCCAGGCGACTGCTGCTTTTTCGCCCAGCCTGTCCCCGCACGAGGTCGGCACCATCACGAACGTGTCCACGGGCATCGCCCTGGTCTCAGGGCTTCCCGGCGTGGGATTTGAGGAGCTGCTCGAGTTTCCCGGCGGTGTCTTCGGCATCGCGTTCAACGTGGATGAGGACGAGATCGGCGTCGTCCTGCTGGGCGAATACTCCCATCTGCACGCGGGCGATGAGGTCGGGCGCACGGGCCGCGTCATGGATGTCGCCGTGGGCGACGAATTGCTGGGCCGGGTGATCGACCCGCTTGGCCGGCCGCTCGACGGCGGCGGCCGCGTGGACGCACGCCAGCGCCTGCCTGTCGAACGCCCCGCCGCAGCCATCATGGACCGCGCCCCCGTCACCGTGCCCCTTCAGACCGGGCTCACGGTCGTGGATGCACTCGTTCCGATCGGGCGCGGCCAGCGCGAGTTAATCCTGGGGGACCGCCGCACCGGCAAGACGGCCATCGCGATCGACACCATCATCAACCAGCGGGGCCGGAATGTAGTGTGCGTCTATTGCGCAATCGGACAGCGGGCGTCCGCCGTGGCCAAGGTGGTCGCGAACCTGCGGGAAAAGGGAGCCATGGACTACACCGCGGTCGTGGTCGCCGAAGGGAACGACGCGCCGGGGCTCTCGTATGTCGCGCCCTATGCCGCCACCAGCATTGCCGAGCATTTCATGGAACTGGGGCGTGATGTTTTGATCGTCTATGACGACCTGACGCACCACGCCCGCTCGTATCGGGAGCTTTCCCTCCTTCTGCGCCGGCCGCCCGGTCGCGAAGCCTTTCCCGGAGACATCTTCTACATTCACTCGAGGATGCTCGAAAGGGCCACGCACCTGGGCAAGGCCCGGGGCGGCGGCTCATTGACCGCGCTTCCCATCATAGAGACGGAGGCCCAGAACATTTCCGCCTACATTCCGACCAACCTCATCTCCATCACCGACGGGCAGATCTACCTCTCGCCCTCGTTGTTTGAATTGGGCGTGCTCCCCGCGGTGGATGTCGGGAAATCCGTCTCGCGCGTCGGCGGCAAGGCGCAGCGGGCGGCCTACCGCGCCGTCGCGGGGGATCTCAAGCTCGCCTACGCCCAGTTCGAGGAACTCGAGACCTTTGCCCGCTTTGGGGCCCGGTTGGACGACGACACGCGCAAGGTCATCGGGCACGGACGCAGGATCCGCGCCTGTCTCAAGCAGCCGGAGTCCGCTCCGGTATCCGTGGCCGCGCAGATCGCCGTCCTGCTCGCGCTCGGCGCAAACCTCTTCGAACAGGTGCCCTTGGAGAGGATGTCGGATGCCGGGAATGCCGTGCACGAGGCGGCGGCGAAGATCCCGGCCGAAGTGTGCGCGCGATTGGAGACCGCCGACAAATTGAGCGATGAGGATCGCAAGGCGTTTGTTGAATCCGCACGCCAGGCGCTTGCACCCTTCCAACCCAAGCCGGAGGCCAAAGAGGAGCCCAAGTGAGCGACACCACGGAGAGCCTCCGCCGCAAGATCGGCAGCGCCGGGGAACTCCAGGCCGTCGTCCGCACGATGAAGGCCCTGGCCGCCTCGGGCATCGGCCAATACGAAAAGTCGGTTTCGGCTCTCGGCGACTACAACCGCGCCGTGGAGATGGGATTGGGCCTCTGTTTCCGGAAGAGGGGGCTGGCAATACCCGGCGCCGCGCCGGAGCGGCGCACCGGCAAAGAGTCGGTCGGCGCGGTGGTCTTCGGCTCCGACCAGGGACTGGTCGGCCAGTTCAACGATGTCGTCGCCGATTTTGCGATCAAGACCCTCGCGGCGTTGCCGGGCAAACCTCATGTCTGGGCCGTTGGCGAGCGCGTCCATGCGAGGCTGACCGAGTCGGGCCTGGCGCCCATCGGGCTTTTCACGGTGCCGACCTCCGTCCAGGCGATCACGCCGCTTGTCGGCCAGATCCAGGTCGAAAGCGAGGCGCACCGGGCCAGGGGCGAGTACGCGCAACTCTATCTGTTCCACAACCGCCCGCAATCCGGTGCCCTCTATGAGCCCGTCAGCCAGCGGCTCTTGCCGCTCGATGCACCCTGGGCGAGGGGCCTGGCGAAGGCCCCATGGCCGACCAAGGCCCGGCCCGAAGTCGTCGGTGGCGGCACGGGCACGTTGCGCGCACTCCTCCGCGAATACCTGTTCATTTCGCTGTTCCGGGCCTGTGCCGAATCCCTGGCCAGCGAGAATGCGAGCCGGCTCGCGGCTATGCAGCGCGCCGACAAGAACATCGACGACCTGCTGGAGACCCTGCACGGCACCTTTCACCGTTTGCGCCAGAGTGGCATCGACGAGGAATTGTTCGACGTCGTCTCCGGCTTCGAGGCACTGTCGGGGAATACTGCGCATCGGAGCTGAATTGCGCCTTGTCTTGCCGTTTTGCAGGCCGGTACCGTTCGGCATGAGTT
>CAZGOX010000087.1:0-9470 GCA_964527955.1 uncultured Opitutaceae bacterium
TGACCAATTCACCCCTGCGGGGCGAGCACGGCCAGGTCGAGTACATCATCCACCAGGTGGAGGATGTCGCCCCATCCTCCCGCGAAAAAGACTGAAAAGCGACCCACCTCCCCGGGGGACGTGGCACGGAACCGGGTCCGTTGTAGGTCAGCGAGCTTGCTCGCGCTCCGGGAAGGCGCGAGCAAGCTCGCTGACCTACGAGGGCCGAACAACTCGGACCCTTCGACAAGCTCAGGGCAAGCCGCCCGGTCCGGGCATTTCTACCCGATTTCAGTCAAAAGGACCCAATCCCCACTGCCACTACCGAATTGACGCCGAAATTGCCTGCGGGTTTCCTAGGGGTCATGCACCCTCCCAAGGCGGTCAACCCCCGGGTCAAGTACCAGCGGATCATTCTCAAGCTTTCCGGCGAAGTCCTGAGGGGGGGCAAGTCTGGCGACCCCATCGATGCGGCCACCTTGGAACGCATCTGCACCCAGATTAAGGAGATTCACGAATTGGGGGTGCAGATCTGCATTGTGATCGGCGGGGGAAACATCTTTCGCGGCCTGAACGGCGAGAAACGGGGCGTGGACAGGACGACCGGCGACTACATGGGCATGCTGGCGACGGTGATCAACGGCCTGGCGATCATGGACAGCCTTGAGAAGATGGGGGTGACGACCCGGGTCCAGAGCGCCATCCCGATGAACCAGATCGCGGAGCCCTTCATCATGCGGCGCGCGATCCGGCACCTGGAAAAGGGACGGGTCGTGATCTTTGTCGCCGGCACGGGCAACCCGTATTTCTCGACCGACACGACCGCTGCCCTCCGCGCCTCGGAAATGCACGCGGACATCATCATGAAGGCGACCAAGGTGGACGGCATCTACGACAAGGATCCGAAGAAGTTCCCGGACGCCGTCAAGTACGAGGAGGTGAGCTTCATCGATGCCCTGAAGCAGCGGCTCAACGTCATGGACTCGACCGCCTTTTCCCTCTGTCTCGATAACAACGTCCGCATCCTTGTCTTCAACTTCGATGCCGACCACGTCTTCCGGCGCGCCGTCCTCGGCGAAAAGGTCGGCACGCTGGTCAGGGCCTGAGACCCACCCTTCCATGAACCCCATCCTATCCGAAACGAACGCCAAGATGACCAAGGCGGTCGAGCACACGCTGCACGAGTTCAGCGGCATCCACACCGGCAAGGCCACCCCCTCCATGGTCGAGGGCGTCGTGGTGGATGCCTACGGTTCGCAGATGAGGCTCAAGGAGTGCGCCGCCATCACCACACCCGATGCCAGGCTGATCCAGGTCCAGCCCTGGGACCCGGGCCTGGTCAAGGCCGTCGAGAAGGCGATCCAGGCGGCCAATCTCGGCTTCAATCCCATGGTGGACGGCAAGCTCGTGCGCATTCCGCTGCCGGAGATGAGCCGCGAGCGCCGCCAGGACTTTGTCAAGACCGCCAACCGCCTTGCCGAGGAGGGCCGCGTGCATGTGAGGAACGTCCGGCGCGATGCCCTCGAAAACCTCAAGAAGGCGAAGCTGCCCGAGGACGAGGGCAAGCGCCTGGAAAAGGACATCCAGGCGGTCACAGACAAGGCCATCAAGGACATCAACGAGCACCTCGCGCGCAAGGAAAAGGATCTTCTGTCGTTTTGAGGTGATGATCCCGGACCGCCCAAAGCGCATCGTCGTGAAGCTGGGCACGGGCGTCCTGACCGCGGGCGACGGCGGCCTCGACGCAGGACGGATTGCCGGCTTTTGCGTCCAGGTGAAGGCGCTTCGTGCGGAGGGGATCGAGGTCTACGTCGTGTCCTCGGGGGCGATCGGCCTCGGCATGGCGGCCCTCGGGATTGCCAAGCGCCCGAAGGAAGTCTCGAAGAAGCAGGCCTGCGCGGCCATCGGCCAGAGCCTGCTGATGCAGAACTGGCAGGCCGGCTTTGCCCCGCATGGACTCACCGTCGCCCAGGTCCTCCTGACCCACGACGACCTGCGGCTTCGCGCCCGCTACCTCGGCGTCAAGGAGACGCTGCGCAGGATCATGGCCTACGGCGCGATACCCATCATCAACGAGAACGACACCGTGAGCGCGGCCGAGATCAAGTTCGGCGAGAACGACACCCTCTCGGCCATGGTAGCGAGCCTGGTCGAGGCCGACCTTCTCGTCATGCTCTCCACCGCTCCCGGGTTGATCGACATGCGCGGGACCGGCCAGATCGTTCCTGTTGTCCGGAGGATCACTCCGGAGATCGAGGCGATGGCGGGAGGGACGACGAGCGAGACCGCCGTCGGCGGCATGGTCAGCAAGATCTCCGCGGCAAAGATCGCGGTGCGGGCGGGCTGCGGCGTGTTCATAGCCAGCGGGGCCGAGCCCAATGTCATCGTAAGGCTGCTCGCCGGGACCGGGCCGGGAACTTTTTTTGTGCCCAGCGGGCTGCCGCTTGAGTCGAAGAAGCGCTGGCTCGCCTATTTCCAGCGGCCGGGCGGCGCCATCCAGGTGAACGCCTGCGCGGTCCCGGTGCTCCGGGAGCAGGGCCGCAGCCTCCTCGCGGTGGGGGTCACCGGCGCGACGGGCTCCTTTGAGGCTGGCGACATCATCGATGTCTCGGGCCCGGACGGGACCGTCATCGCGCGGGGCAAGACCGCCTATTCGAGCGACGAGATCCCCCGGCTCGCCGGGAAGAAGGGCGCCGAGCTCGGCGCCCTGTACCCCGGCCGCAAGCACCTCGAGGTGGTCCATCGCGACGATCTCGCCGTCCTGTGAAGACGCTGGCCTCCCTGCGCACCCTGACCCCTGCGCAGTGGCGGGCGTTTGTCGCGGCCTACCTCGGCTGGACGCTGGATGCCTTCGACTTCTTCCTGCTCATCTTTGTCATCCGCCACATCGCCGCGGATTTCAACACCGGGATCCGGGATGTCTCCTACGGTGTCTTCCTCACCCTTGCGACGCGGCCCATTGGGGCCCTGGTCTTCGGTTTCGCGGCCGACCGCTGGGGCCGGAGGCCCGCGCTGATGGCCAGCATCCTTTTTTACGCGACGATGGAGCTTTCCTCGGCATTTGCGCCCTCACTCGGCTGGCTGCTCGTCACGAGGGCGCTATTCGGGATTGGCATGGGGGGCGAATGGGGTGTCGGCGCATCCCTCGCCATGGAGTCGATGCCGGCCCAGGCGCGCGGGATTCTCTCCGGGGTCCTGCAGCAGGGCTACCCCGTCGGCTACCTGCTGGCGGCCCTCGCCTACAAGTTTGTGTTTCCCCACTTCGGGTGGCGGGGCATGTTTGTGGTTGGCTTTATGCCCGCCCTCTTGGTCTTCCTGATTCTTTCAGGGGTCCGGGAATCGCCCGCGTGGCTCGCCAGGAAGTCCGGGCGGAAGGCGGCGGAAGGTGGAGATGCCCCGCCCGGAGCCTGGGACGCCATCCGGAGGCACTGGAAGCTCGTCCTCTACATGGCGGCGCTGATGGCGACTTTCAATTTCTTCAGCCACGGGACCCAGGACCTGTACCCAAGCGCGTTCCTGGAGAAGCAGAAGGGCCTTTCGAACAGCACGGCCGCCAACATCGCGATCGTCTACAACCTCGGTGCGCTCGCCGGAGGTGTCTTTTTTGGCGCCCTTTCGCAGCGGATCGGGCGCAGGCGCGCCATCGCGGCGGCCGCTCTTTTGGCCCTGCCGGCGGTGCCCTTCTGGATTGGCTCGTTGGGAGTGCCGACGATTGCCAGCCTCGCCGCAGGGGCCTTCTTCATGCAGTTTGCCGTGCAGGGTGCGTGGGGCGTCGTGCCAGCCCATCTCAACGAACTTTCCCCCTCAGCTGTCCGCGGTCTCCTCCCGGGCCTGACCTACCAGCTTGGCAACCTGCTCGCCTCTCGGAACATTCTGCTGCAGACGTCCCTGGCCCAGCGCCATGGAGGGGACTTCGGGTATGCCCTGGCATTCTTTGTCGTCGTCTTCGGCCTCATTCTCGCCGGCCTGGCCTGGTTTGGCCCGGAGAAAATGGACGCGCAGATGGAAAGTTGCTGAGGTTCGAAAATTGCGTTCGCTTTTCTCCGGGTTTTGCGGCTCTTGGCGGCTGCCTCGCATGGAGTTCACAATCGAAAGCAACCGTCACCCCGTCGACATACCGCCGATCGACTTCCGCGCCCAGCTCAACGATGAGCAATACGCGGCCGTGACGGCAGAACCGGGCCCCCTCCTGGTCCTTGCCGGGGCCGGCTCGGGCAAGACGCGGACCCTCACCTATCGCGTCGCTTGGCTGCTCTCCCAAGGGGTTCGACCCGGGGAAATCCTGCTCCTCACCTTCACCAACAAGGCCGCCAAGGAGATGCTCCACCGCGTGCAGGAACTGACCGGCGTGGGACCGGCGCAGTTTTGGGGCGGGACCTTCCATGGCATCGGGCACCGCGCGCTCAGGATGCACGGCGAGGCCCTCAACCTGCCGCGTTCCTTCACGATCCTCGATGCGGATGAGGCGCAGGATCTCCTGAGCGAGGCGGTGGAGGCCTCCGACAAGGCTTTCTTCAAGGACAAGACCCATCCCCGCCCGAGGCCGTTGCATGAGATGATCTCGCTGGCGCGCAACACGAGGGCCTCCCTGGCGGACACCGTCGCCCGCTACTTTCCCCAGCACGAGGGCCTCACCGACCGGCTGCCCGCATTCGCCAAGTCCTACGCGGACAGGAAGCGGGCCAGGAACGTCGTCGACTACGACGACCTTCTGGAATTCTGGCTCGAACTCATGCGCAAGTCCCCGGAGACGGCGACCTGGTTCCAGGAGCGCTTCCGCCATGTCCTTGTGGACGAGTACCAGGACACGAACAGCCTGCAGGCAGCCATTGTGGACACGGTCGGCGCGCATCACCGCGTCATGGCGGTCGGGGACGACGCCCAGTGCATCTACTCGTGGCGGGGCGCGAACTTCGAGAACACGCTCACGTTTCCGGACCGCCACCCGGGCACGAAGATTCACCGCATCGAGACCAACTACCGGTCCACTCCCTCAATCCTTGCCCTGGCCAACAGCGTCCTTGAGGCCCAGCCGCGGGGGAGGCACTTCGACAAGGTGCTCAGGGCCGCGCGGAAGGGCGGCGAAAAGCCGTACTTCGTCCAGACGACCGACGGCCGCGAGCAGGCCCAGTTCGTCGTCCAGCGGATCCGCGGCCTCGTGGACGAGGGCTACCCTCTCCGCGAGATCGCCGTCCTGTACCGGGCCCACTTCCAGGCGCTGGACATCCAGCTGGAACTCTCCCGGGAGCAGATTCCCTATCACATCACAAGCGGCGTCCGCTTTTTCGAGCAGGCGCACATCCGCGACCTGGTGGCCCTCCTTCGGGTGGCGTACAATCCGCGCGATACGACCGCATGGCAGCGTGTGGCCGTTCTCCTGCCCAAGGTCGGAGAAAAGGGCGCCCAGAAGCTCCACGCCATGGCAAGCGAGAGCGCCAGGCTCCTCCAAAAGGACTTCTTTGACGTGCTCAACTCCGACGACGTTCGGGCCAAGGTGGCCAAGGAGGCCCGTGAGGAGTGGCCAAAGCTGGTCGAGTCCCTGCAGCAGGTCGCCGGGGTGATCCGGACCGGAACGGCCGCCCAGGCGGTCGAAATTGCCGTCGAGGGCTGGTACGGCGACTACCTGAAGGGCGCGTTCGCGAACTACTCCTCGCGCCTCGACGACCTGCGCTCGCTTTCCGGCTTCGCCGCACGGTTCGAGGACATGCAGGAAATGCTCTCGCAGGTCATGCTGCTCAACAGCGAGACCAGCGACCGGTCGGTCGACCCCGACGCCGACGCCCTGAGGCTGACAACGGTCCACCAGGCCAAGGGTCTCGAATACGGCGTTGTCTTCATCCTGGGCCTGGCGGAGGGCCTTTTCCCGCTGAATCGTGCCATCGAGAGCGGCGACATCGAGGAGGAGCGCCGCCTGTTCTATGTCGCGGTCACCCGCGCCCGCAACGAGCTGTACCTGTGTTTCCCGCAGGTGAACACGAGGGGCGGCCCAACCATGATGATGACCCCGAGCACCTTCCTGCAGGAGATCTCCCCCGGCCTCTACCAGCCGCTCCGCTTGAAGCGGACGCACGGGTGGTGAGCGATGTAGCTGGTTTTCCGAGGTAGGGACGGGCGACCCGCCCGTCCGGGGCCTACGAATGGGCCCGAATGCATGCCCGGACGCGCGAGCCGCGCGTCCCTACCCTGTTTCAGTCAAATGGACCGAGTGTCACTCGATCTGTTGCTTGCTCACCGATAGAGTCGGGATACATTCCCCCTTTCCATGCCGAACCCCTCCGTTGAAAACATCGTGATCGTCGGGACCGGATGCGCGGGCCTGACCGCCGCCATCTACACCGGGCGTGCGAACCTCAACCCCCTGGTGCTCGAGGGCACCCAGCCGGGCGGCCAGCTGACGACAACCAGCGAGGTGGAGAACTTCCCCGGGTTTCCCGAAGGCGTCGACGGGTTCCAGCTCATGGAGAACCTACGCCAGCAGGCCACGAAGTTCGGGACGCGCTTCGAGCATGCCCTGGTTGAGTCCGTGGACTTTTCTAAGTCCCCCTACCGACTGGTCTGCCCGGAGCGCACGATCCTCGCGCGAAGCGTGATCATCGCAACCGGCGCCTCGCCCCGCCTCACCGGGATGCCAGGGGAAAAGGAGCTCTTTGGCGGAAAGGGGGTCGCCACCTGCGCGACCTGCGACGGCGCCTTTTACCGGGGAATGGACGTTGCGGTCATCGGCGGCGGGGACAGCGCATGCGAGGAGGCACTCTTCCTGACCCGCTTTGCAACCAAGGTGTACCTGGTCCACCGCCGCGATTCGCTCCGGGCCTCCAAGATTATGGCCGACCGTGCGACAACCCACCCGAAGATCCAGATGGTGTGGGACAGCATCCCAATAGGGGCGCTTGGCGTCGAAGAGGGCTCGGTGCGTGGCCTCAAGGTCAGGAACGCCAAGACCGGCACCGAGTCCGAGCTGGCTCTCAAGGGCATCTTCGTGGCGATCGGGCACGTCCCCAACACGAAACCCTTTGCGGCCGCGCTCGACCTCGACGAGAATGGCTACTTTGTGCCTTCCGCAGGCTCGCAGGTCCGCACCCGGGTGCCAGGAGTCTACGTGGCTGGAGATTGCTCCGACCACGTCTATCGCCAGGCCATCACCGCGGCGGGAATGGGATGCCAGGCCGCGATCGAAGCGGAGCGCTGGCTCGCCGAGCACGAGGCTTGAGGGCCGGGAGTCATTGAACAGGTATCGTTGGCAAGGTATTCTCGTAGGTCAGCGAGCTTGCTCGCGCCTCCCTGAGCGCGAGCAAGCTCGCTGACCTACAACTATCCATTCCAGGATAATTATTAACGTATTTGTCTAGTTATAAACAAATAACGTTCGCCAAGGGCGGCTATTTAGAATAATACCAACTCTCACTTGATCTTAGAACGATACCAATTAGCGTTAAGGCTATGTTGGAGTCTAGAACGCAGCCCTCTTCCGCAGCGCTGAGCCAGCGCCTGGCTGACAGCGGCCTGAGGGCGACCCCCCAGCGCGAGCTGGTGTACGAGGCACTCCTACAGAGGCGCGACCACCCGACCGCGGATGAGCTGTTCAGCCGGGTGAAGGCGGAACTCCCCGGGATCTCCCTCGCCACCGTCTACAACTGCCTGGAGACCCTGGTCCAGTGCGGCCTCGTCCGCGCCGTGAACTTCGAGCGCACGTCGACCCGCTATTGTCCGAATCTCACGCCGCACGCCCATTTTCATGACGATGAGACCGGCGCGACCCTCGATGTCGATCTGCCCCCTTCCCTTCTGGCCGACTTGAAGTCGGCGCTTCCTCCCGGCCTGGAAGCGAGCGCCGTCGAGATCACGTTCCGGGGTTCCGGATCGCGCAAAGCCACCCTTTCCCCATGAGCCTCCTAGAAATCAAAGATCTTCACGTAGCCATAGGCGAGAAGCCCATAGTCCGCGGCGTCTCCCTGGAAATCCGCAGCGGAGAGGTCCATGCCATCATGGGACCCAATGGAGCCGGGAAGAGCACCCTCGCCAAGGTGATCGCCGGCCATCCGGACTACACGGTTACGGGGGGAGACGTCCTACTGGACGGTCACTCCGTGCTCGAGATGGAGCCCGATGAACGGGCGCGCGCCGGCTTCTTCCTCGCGTTCCAGTATCCGAGCGAGATCCCGGGGGTCAGCATCGCCAATTTCCTTAGGGCGGCCCTCCAGGCCCGCCTTGCCGACGGCGAGGAACTCGACGCCTCGGCCTACTACAAGCGGCTCTACGAGAAGATGGACCTGCTCAAGATCGACCGGAAGTTCACGTCGCGCTCCGTGAACGAGGGCTTCTCGGGCGGCGAGAAGAAGCGCTGCGAGATCCTCCAGATGGCGATGATCGAGCCCAAGTTTGCTCTCATGGACGAGACGGACTCGGGGCTGGACATCGACGCCCTCAAGATCGTCGCCGAGGGCGTGAACCGCCTCCGGGGCCCCGGCCTGGGCATGCTCCTGATCACCCACTACCAGCGGCTCCTCAATTACATCGTCCCGGACTTCGTGCATGTGATGCGCGAGGGCCGCATCGTCCTGAGCGGCGGAAAATCCCTGGCCCTCGAACTCGACAGCAAGGGTTACGACTGGGTGAAGGACGAAGTGCCGGTATCCTGACCATGCCCGACTCCCAAGCCATCGCCATCGATCCGTCCGCTGTCGAAAACCCGGCGGTCGGGATCGACCAATCCTCCGGAAACTTCAGCTACGAAATGAAGTACGAGTTCGACGCGGGTTCGGGCCTGAACGAGAGGACCGTCGACTACATCAGCTCGGTGAAGAAGGAGGCCTCCTGGCTCAGGGAGTTCCGGATGAACGCGCTGAAGACATTTGAGTCCAAGCCGCTGCCCACACACTGGGCGACGCGCGACCTCGAGAACATCGATTTCAACAAGATCCGCTATTACCTCTCCAGCGGCGGCAAACCCAAGCGCACCTGGGACGAGGTCCCCGACGACATCAAGCGCACGTTCGAGCGCCTGGGCATCCCCGAGCAGGAGCGCAAGTTCCTCGCCGGCGTGGAGGCCCAGTTCGACAGCGAGGCCGCCTATTCGAACATCAAGGAGACGGTGGCGAAGCAGGGCGTCATCTTCGTGAATTCCACGGAGGCCCTCCGCGAGCACCCCGAGATCTTCCGCAAGTGGTTCGGCAAGGTGATCCCGACCAGCGACAACAAGTTCTCGGCCCTCAACAGCGCCGTCTTCTCCGGGGGCTCCTTCATCTACGTCCCGCCGGGGATCAAGGTCTCCCATCCCCTCCAGGCCTACTTCCGGATCAACGCCGAGAACTTCGGGCAGTTCGAGCGGACCCTGATCATCGTGGACGAGGGCTCGGAGGTCACCTACATGGAGGGCTGCACGGCCCCGAAGTTCTCCACGGCCACGCTGCACAGCGCGGTCGTCGAACTCGTGGCGCTCAAGGGCGCGAAGATCCAGTACATCACCGTCCAGAACTGGGCGAACAACGTCT
>CAZGOX010000088.1:0-9430 GCA_964527955.1 uncultured Opitutaceae bacterium
CAGGTCGGCCTGGCGGGGCATATCACGCTGGGCCGGGGCGCCAAAGTCGGAGCCCAGTCCGGGGTCAGCCGGGATCTGCAGCCGGGGGTGTCCGTGTTCGGGACCCCCTCCCTGCCGCTGATGCTGGAGCAGAGGATCATTTCCCTGCGGGCCAAGATACCGGAGCTTTTCAAACGGGTGGCGGCCATCGAGAAGCAGCTCTCCCTGCCCGGATGAGTTTCACCCCGGCTTGCGGCAGGGCGGTTTCACGTGCAGGCTGCTGACCCCTTTTTCGCCCGACCCATGAACAGACGTACCCTGCCTGCGTTGGCCGTTTCCCTGGCAGTCCTGTCCGGCCTTGCCGGCTGCGGGGGGCAGAAGACCGCAGTCATTCCCCCCGTCGTCGTGGTCGCCGGGAAGGTCCAGGCGAAGGACACACCCGTCTACCTGGACGGCCTCGGCACGGTGCAGGCCTTCAATACGGTCACCGTCCATACCCAGGTGAACGGGGTCCTCCAGAAGGTGGCCTTCAGGGAGGGCCAGGACGTGAAGGCCGGCGACGTCCTTGCCGTCGTCGATCCGCGCCCCTATCAGGCCGCGCTGGACCAGGCCAGGGCCAAGAAGGCCGAGGATGACGCGCAGCTGTCCAATGCCGCCGCGATCCACCAGAGAAACGCCTCGCTCCTCCAGAAGGGGCTGGTCGACCAGCAGACGGTCGACACCGAGAAGGCGGGCGAGGACCAGTTCGCTGCCTTGGTCCAGGCCGACGAGGCCGCGATCGAGCAGAACATGGTCCAGCTCGGCTACTGCACCATCGCTTCCCCGATCGCCGGCCGGACCGGCATCCGCCTGGTCGACCAGGGCAACGTGGTCCAGACCTCGGACGCCGGCGGCCTCGTGGTCGTCACCCAGCTCAAGCCGATTTCCGTCGTTTTCACCCTCCCGCAGCAGGCTTGGCCCCAGATCCAGCGGCTGCTGGCGTCGGGAGCCAGGCTGCCGGTGCTCGCCATGGGCGACGCCGCGGTGCCCTTGGACCGGGGGGTCCTGGCCGTGGTCGACAACGAGATCGATTCGGCGACCGGCACGATCAAGCTCAAGGCGACGTTCCCCAACGACAAGCTCGCGCTCTGGCCGGGGCAGTTCGTCAACGTCCGGCTTCTGGTCGAGACCCGCAAGGGCGGCCTCGTCGTGCCCTCGAGCGTGGTCCAGCGCGGCCCGCAGGGCTCCTACGCGTTCGTGATCCAGCCTGACTCGACGGTGAAGGCGGTCCCCATCCAGGTGGCCCAGATCGACGCGGGCCTCGCCCTGGTCGACAAGGGGCTGGCTGCGGGGGACAGCGTCGTCGTCGACGGCCAGTACAAGCTCCAGGACGGCAGCAAGGTCGCTCCCTCGGCGCCGGCCGGTGGGCAGCCCGCGGCCGCCAGGCCCGCGTCGAACTGAGCCGGGCGACCCGCGGGACCGTGAACGTATCCGAGATCTTCATCCGGAGGCCGATCGCGACCTCGCTCCTGATGGTCGGCGTCATCCTGCTTGGCCTCCTGGGCTATGCGCTGCTCCCGATTTCGGCCCTGCCGAACGTGGACTTCCCGACCATCCAGGTGACGACCGGGCTGCCCGGCGCCGCGCCGGACGTGATGGTGTCTTCGGTCACGACCCCGCTTGAGCAGCAGTTCGGCCAGATCAGCGGGCTCACGTCGATGAACTCGATCAGCTCGTTCGGCGTGAGCACGATCACGCTCCAGTTCAGCCTGGACCGCAGCATCGACAGCGCGTCGCAGGACGTCCAGGCGGCCATCAACGTGGCGTCCGGCGTGCTGCCGGCCAACCTGCCGAGCCCACCGGTGTACAACAAGGTGAACCCCGCCGACACGGCGATCCTCACCCTCGCCGTCACCTCGGCCACGGTCCCGATCGACAAGGTGAACGACGCCGCCGACACCCTCCTTGCGCAGAAGCTGAGCGAGGTGACCGGGGTGGGGCTGGTGACGATCGAGGGCAACCAGAAGCCCGCCGTCCGCGTGCAGATCGACCCCGCGGCGACCGCGGCCCAGGGCCTGAGCCTCGAGGCCATCCGCGCGGCGATCGCCAGCGCGAACGTGGACGCCCCGAAGGGGAGCTTCGACGGCGCCCACCAGTCCTACGCGATCAATTCCAACGACCAGCTGGTCACCGCGGCCGACTACCGGGACGTCATCGTCGCCTACCGGAACGGCGCCCCGATCCGGCTGAAGGACGTGGGCCGCGTCGTCGACAGCGTGGAGAACACGAAGCTCGCGGGCTGGTACGGGAACCAGCCGGCGGTGATCCTGGACATCCAGAGGCAGCCCGGGGCGAACATCATCCAGACGGTCGACCGCATCAAAAAGATCCTGCCCCGGCTGCTGACGGCGATCCCGCCCTCGATCCATGTGACGATCCTGACCGACCGTACGACGACGATCCGCGCCTCCGTGGCCGACGTGCAGTTTACCCTCGTCCTGACCGTGGTCCTCGTGGTCCTCGTCATCTTCCTGTTCCTGAGGAAGCTCTGGGCCACGGTGATCCCGAGCGTCGCGCTGCCCCTCGCGATCATCGGCACGTTCGGGCTCATGGAACTGGTCGGGTTCAGCCTCGACAACCTCTCGCTGATGGCGCTGACGATCGCGACCGGCTTTGTCGTCGACGACGCCATCGTCATGATCGAGAACATCGTCCGCCACATCGAGGCCGGCGAGGAGCCCCTCGCGGCCGCGCTCAAGGGCTCGAGGCAGATCGGGTTCACCGTCATCTCGCTCTCCTTCTCGCTGGTCGCGGTCTTCATACCGCTGCTCTTCATGACGGGGATCGTCGGCCGGCTCTTCCGGGAGTTTGCGATCACGCTCAGCGCGGCGGTCGTGGTCTCGGCCGTCGTTTCGCTGACGCTGACGCCGATGATGTGCGCGAGGCTGCTGAGGGCGGAGGGCGGGGAGGCGCACGGGCGGTGGTACGCCAGGTCCGAGAGGTTCTTTGCCGGGATGCTCGCCCTGTACGACCGGGGCCTTCGCTGGGTCCTCGCACACCAGCCGCTGACGCTCGGGGTCGCCGTGGCGACCCTCGCAGCCACGATTGTCCTGTATGTCGTGACGCCGAAGGGGCTCCTCCCGGAGCAGGACACGGGCCTCATCACCGGCGTGACCGACGCGGCCCAGAGCATCTCCTTCCGCTCGATGGTGGCGCACCAGCGGGCGATCGCCGACATCGTGATGCGCGACCCCGACGTGCAGAGCGTCACGTCCTTCGTCGGCACGGGCACCATCAACGCCACCCTGAACACGGGGCGCCTCACCATCAACCTCAAGCCCAGGGACCGCCGAAGCTCCTCCGCCGACCAGGTGATCGCGCGACTCAGGGAGAGCGTGAAGGACGTGGAGGGAATCACCCTCTACATGCAGGCCGTGCAGGACCTCCAGATCGACAGCCGGGTGAGCCGCACGCAGTACCAGTACATCCTCGAGGACTCGGACGCGGGCGAGCTCAGCCAGTGGACGCCCCGGCTGGTCGGCAAGCTGCGCCAGCTGCCGCAGCTGACCGATGTCGCGAGCGACCAGCAGGCCGATGGCTACGAGCTGGACGTCGACGTCGATCGCGACAAGGCGTCGCGGCTGGACATCCTCCCGGCGGACATCGACAACACGCTCTACGACGCCCTCGGCCAGCGCATCATCTCGACCATCTTCACCCAGTTGAACCAGTACCGGGTGATCCTGGAGGTGACGCCGCAATACCAGCGGGATCCCTCCGCCCTGGGGAAGATCTACGTGCCGGCCAATGCAAGCGCAGCCCCGGGCGCAACCGCGGCGGCGGCCAGGCTCGTCCCGCTCGGTTCATTCGCCAGGATCTCAATCAAGACGGCGCCGCTCGTGATCACCCACCAGGGCCAGTTCCCCTCCGCCACCGTCTCGTTCAACCTGCGCCAGGGTTACTTCCTCAGCGACGCCGTCGCCGCCGTCCAGGGCGCGCAGCGCGACATCGGCCTGCCGGAAACGGTGCAGACCACGTTCTCGGGAAGCGCGGCGGAGTTCCAGAGCTCCCTGCAGAGCGAGCCGTGGCTGATCCTGGCGGCCATCGTCGTCGTCTACATCGTCCTGGGGGTGCTGTACGAGAGCTACATCCACCCGATCACGATCCTCTCGTCGCTGCCGTCCGCGGGCGTGGGGGCGCTGGTGGCCCTCAATCTCTGCCGCATCGACTTCTCCATGGTCGCCCTGATCGGCATCGTGCTTCTGATCGGCATTGTCCAGAAGAACGCCATCATGATGATCGACTTTGCGCTGGACGCCGAGCGCAACGAGGGCCTTCCGCCGGACCAGTCCATCTACCAGGCCTGCCGGCTCCGGTTCCGCCCGATCATGATGACCACGATGGCCGCGCTTCTCGGCGCCCTTCCGCTGGCCCTTGAGGGAGGCACGGGCTCGGAGCTCAGGCGGCCCCTGGGGATCACCATGGTGGGCGGGCTCCTTCTTTCGCAGCTGCTCACGCTCTACACGACGCCGGTCATCTACCTCTACATGGACCGGCTGAGCGCGTGGGTGACGGGCCGTGCGCCCGTCCCGGCCGGCGCGACCGCGGCCGGGCCCTCGAAGCCGTGAACCTTTCCGGGCCCTTCATCCGACGCCCGATCGCCACGTCGCTCCTGGCGCTTGGCCTGCTGCTCTCGGGCGTGGTCGCGTTCAAGGTCCTTCCGATCGCGCCTCTTCCCCAGATCGAGTTCCCGACCGTGAGCGTGGGGGCGAGCCTGCCGGGCGCCGACCCGGTCACGGTCGCCACCTCGGTGTCGGCGCCGCTCGAGCGCCGGTTCGCCCAGATATCCGGGGTGAGCGAGCTGACGTCCACCAGTTCGCTGGGCTCCTCGGGGGTGACGATCCAGTTCGACCTGAGCCGCAGCATCGACAGCGCCGCGCGCGACGTGCAGGCGGCGATCAACGCCGCGCAGGGCGACCTTCCCGCCAACCTGGTGACGGCGCCCAGCTACAGGAAGGTCAACCCGGCGGACTCGCCGATCCTGATCCTCGCGCTCACCTCCGAAACCCTGGCCCCGGGCGAGGTCTACAACTATGCGAACGACGTCCTTGCCCAGCAGCTGAGCCAGGTGGACGGGGTCAGCCAGGTTGCCGTCAGCGGCGCCCAGAAGTCCGCCGTCCGGATCCAGGTCGATCCGGCCTACCTCGCCTCGCTGGGCCTGAGCCTCGAGAACATCCGGGCCTTTGTGGCCTCCTCCAACGCAAACCTTCCCAAGGGAAGCATCGACGGGGAGGACAACTCGTACCTCGTGCACGTGAACGACCAGCTGCCGATGGCGGCCGACTACCGCGGACTGGTGGCCTACCAGAAGGGCGGCGCCGCCGTCCGGCTCGGGGACCTGGGGGCCGTCATCAACTCCACGGAGAACATCCGGCAGGCCGGCTGGTTCAACGGCAGGCCCGCGGTGCTCCTGATCATATTCAAGCAGGCCGGAGCCAACGTGATCGACACGGTGGACAGGATCCGGGCCCTGATCCCCGCGATGAAGAGGTGGATGCCCCCGGCCATCCGGCTGAGCCAGGCGGTGGACCGGACGGGGACCATCCGCTCCTCGGTGGACCACATCGAGTTCACGCTGCTGGTCTCGGTCATCCTCGTGGTGCTGGTCGTCTTCGTGTTCCTCCGGCGCTTCTGGGCCACGGTGATCCCGAGCTTCACGGTCCCCCTGGCGCTCGCCGGGACGTGCGGCGTGATGTACCTGGCCGGATACACGCTGGACAACCTGTCGCTGATGGCCCTCGCGGTCGCGGTCGGGTTCGTCGTCGACGACGCGATCGTCGTCATCGAGAACATCGTCCGCTACATCGAGGCGGGGCATCCGCCGATGGAGGCCGCGTTCCTGGGAGCCCGCCAGATCGGCTTTACGGTCCTTTCCATCAGCATCTCGCTCGTCGCGGTCTTCATACCCCTGATTTTCATGACCGGGCTTGTCGGGCGGCTTCTGCATGAGTTCGCGATCACGCTCACCAGCGCCATCCTGGTCTCGTGCGTCGTCTCCCTCACCTTCACGCCGATGATGTGCAGCCGCTTCCTGAGGCATGAGACCAACGAGGACAGGCCGAGCCGGTTCTTCCTCTGGCTCGAATCGCGGTTCATGGCGCTCCAGAACGGGTACGGGCGCGGTCTCTCGTGGGTGCTCCGCCACCAGCGGCTGATGCTGCGGGTGACCGAGGGCACCATGGTCGCCACCGTGGCGCTGTACTGGGTGATCCCGAAGGGGTTCTTCCCGATCGAGGACACGGGGCAGATGCAGGGGATTGTCGAGGGATCCCAGGACATCTCCTTCCTGGCCCTGAAGGAGAAGCAGCAGCGGATCACCGAGGTCGTCCTCAAGGATCCCGCGATCGACTCGGTGGTCTCCTTCATGGGCGGCGGAAGCAACCAGGGCAGGATGTTCATCCAGCTCAAGCCCCTCGCCCAGCGAAAGGTCGGGATCCAGGCGGTGATCGGCCGGCTCCGCGGCAAGCTCTCCAGGATGGAGGGCGTGAGCCTGTTTCTCCAGCCCTCGCAGGACCTGCGGGTGGGGGCCCGGATGGCGAAGAGCACGTACCAGTATACCCTGACGGGCTCCGACCTGAACGAATTGCACACCTGGTCCAACGCCCTGCTCGCCGCGCTGCAGAAGGCCCCGCATTTCCAGGACGTCACGAGCGACCTCCAGACGGCAGGGCTCGAGGCCGACGTCGTGGTGGACCGCGCCGCGGCATCCCGGATGGGCGTGTCGCTCGGCGCCATCGACAACACGCTCTACGACGCGTTTGGGCAGCGCCAGGTGTCCACGATCTACACGGCGCTCACCCAGCACCACGTGGTGCTTGAGGCCTCGCCCAGGTACCAGGACGACCCGAGGGCGCTCGACAAGCTCTACGTGCCCTCCACCTCCGGGAAGATGGTTCCGCTGGGGGCCATGGCCCGCTTCTCGCGCACGAACACCTCCCTCTCGGTGAACCACCAGGGCCAGTTCCCGGCCGACACGATCTCCTTCAACCTGGATCCCGGGTATTCGCTGAGCGACGCGACCGCGGCGATCGACCGCATCGAGGAGCAACTCCACGTCCCGGGCGACATCCACGCGAGCTTCCAGGGGACCGCCGCGGTCTTCCAGCAGTCGATGGCCACCGAGCCGATGCTCCTGGGAGCGGCCCTGCTGGCTGTCTACATCATCCTGGGCATGCTCTACGAGAGCCTGATTCATCCGCTCACCATCATATCGACGCTGCCCTCGGCGGGCGTTGGGGCGCTTCTGGCGCTCCTGATCACCGGAAACGAGTTGTCGGTGGTCGCGATCATCGGGATCATCCTCCTGATCGGCATCGTCAAGAAAAACGCCATCATGATGATCGACTTCGCCCTCGAGGTGGAGCGCACCGAGGGGCTGAGCCCCGAGGAGTCGATTTACCGGGCGTGCATCGTCCGTTTCCGCCCGATCATGATGACGACAATGGCGGCGCTGTTCGGGGCCCTGCCGCTGGCCCTGGAGGGCGGGGTGGGGTCCGAGCTGCACAAGCCGCTTGGGATCTCGATCGTGGGAGGACTCATCCTTTCCCAGATCCTGACCCTGTTCACGACCCCGGTCGTCTACGTGTCCCTCGCCCGCCATGCCGCGCGCTTCAAGCGCCGCCGCCCCGCCGGGGCCGTCGCCCCGGCCGCCATCCCCGAACGCGCCTGATTTCGGGGCCAAAGGGTCGAAGGGCGCCCCCGAACCTCTTTTGGGGTTGAAAAGGTTTGGGTTTGGGGGCTTCTGCCTTTTCCTTCCACCCATGCTGCAATCGCTCCGCATACGGAATCTCGCGCTCCTGGACGAGATCCAGCTGGACTTTGAGGCGGGGTTCACCGCGGTGACCGGGGAGACCGGCGCGGGCAAGAGCATCCTCCTCGGGGCGCTGAGCTTGCTGGCGGGGGAGAGGGCCGAGAAGACCATCATCCGGCAGGGAGCGCCCTCCTGCGAGGTCGAGGCCTCGCTCTACTTTGCCTCGCCGGCGAGGATCGATGCGGTTCTTTCCGGGCTGGGCCTGCCCCCGTCGGAGGAGGGCGTGGTGATCCTCAAGCGGAGCCTTCACCGCGAGAAGCCCCCGAGGATCACCGTCAACGGGAGCCTGTCGACCCTCGCGGCCCTGCAGAAACTCGGCGAGCACTGGGTCGACTTCCACGGCCCTAGCGAGCCGCGCAGGCTCCTCCATGAGGCCTGCCAGCTCGAGCTGCTGGACCTGTACGGCAGGGCGGGCGAGGCCCTGGCGAGGTACCGCGAGAAGTACGACGCCTGGCGCACCCTGAAGGCCGAAAGGGACCGTCTCTCGGGCGAGGCGCAGATGCCGGCGGACCAGGTTGAGTTCCTGCGCGGCCAGCTTGCCCAGATGGAGGCCTTGGAGTTGACCACGGAGGCGATCGAGGCCCTGGAGCGCGAGTTCCAGCGGATGAGCCGCTCCCAGGAGCTGATTGCGCTGGCGGGCACGCTGGCCGCCGGCCTCACGGGCGAAGACGGGCTGCAGGGTCGGATTGCCGCCCTGCTGCGCGAGGCGCGCAGGCTTGCGGGCCTGGATTCCGCGAGCTCCCCCCTTGCCGTGCGGCTCGAGGAGGCTGCCGTGGAACTGAACGACCTTGGAGCGGAGTTTTCCCAGCTCGGGCTGCAGCTCCAGTTCGACCCCGAGCACGCGGAGCAGCTGACGGGCCGCATGAATGCCTGGCTCGACGTGAAGCGCCGGCACGGCGGGGCCCTGCCGGCGGTGATCGCGGCCCGGGACAGCCTGAGGCTGCGCCTGGAGGCCCAGGGCGACCTCGCCGGCTCCCTGGAGCGGATTGACCGGGAGATCGCCGCGGCCGAGGGGGCCGCGCGGCGAGAGGCGGCCAAACTCGGGCGCATCCGGGAGAAGGCTGCCAGGGACCTGGCGGAGGTCGCGGCCAGGGACATCGGCCGGCTCGGCTTCAAGCAGGCCGAGTTCCAGGTGCGGATCGTCGCGTTCAACGAGCTCGGTCCCACGGGCGACTGCGCCTGCGAGTTTCTGTTTTCGCCGAACGTGGGGGAGGCGCCGCTTCCCTTGAGCCGGATCGCCTCCAGCGGGGAACTCGCGCGGGTAATGCTCGCGCTGAAGGCCGTGCTGGCGGATTTGGACGGCGTGCCGCTGCTCGTGTTTGACGAGGTCGATGCGAACGTGGGAGGGGAGATCGGCAGCGTGGTGGGGGAGCGGATGGCGGCGATCGCAAGGAACCACCAGGTGCTCTGCGTCACCCACCTCCCGCAGGTCGCGGCCCACGCCCTCTGCCACCTCGTGGTGACCAAGGACCAGTCCAAGGACCGGGCGGTCGTCTCCATCGTCCCGATCCAGGCAAGCCGCCGCGCCCGGGTGGGCGAACTCGCCCGCATGCTCGGCGACCGCACCGCCAAGAGCGCCATCGCCCACGCCGAGGAGCTCCT
>CAZGOX010000089.1:0-9423 GCA_964527955.1 uncultured Opitutaceae bacterium
AGAGCGACTGGCTGATCGGCATCAACGGGACCCGCGCGCTCACCAAGCGCATGTTCGGCTCGCGCGCGGGCAACGTCGCCTCGGTCGGCCGCGTGCAGACCCCTACGCTCGCGATTGTCTACGCCCGGGAGTTGGAGATCCGAAGCTTCAAGCCGCGCCCGTTCTGGCAGGTCACGGCCACGTTCGACATCGCCGCGGGCGCCTACGAGGGAATCTACCAGCGGCCGAATTTCACCAAGGCGGAGAACGACGACTACGACCGCGTCGACCGCATCTGGGACAAGGCGCTGGCCGACGCCGTTCTCGCGGCATGCCAGGGCCGGCCCATGGCCCTGGTGTCCGAGGAAAAGAAGGCGAGCACGCAGGCGGCCCCGCGCCTCTATGACCTGACCACCCTCCAGAGGGAGGCCAACAACCGATTCGGACTTTCGGCCCGCCGCACGCTGCAGATCGCGCAGGCACTCTACGAGCGCCACAAGATGATCACCTACCCGCGGACCGATTCGCGGGCCCTGCCCGAGGATTACATCCCGACCTGCAAGGAGACCCTGGAGAACCTCACGGGAGACCTGGCCCCCCACGCAAAGAAGGTCCTCGCCGAGGGATGGCTACGGCCGAACAAGCGCATCTTCAACAACGCCAAGATTTCCGATCACTTTGCCATCATCCCCACGGCCCTGGAGGCGAAGAGCCTCGATGAGTACGAGGCCAAGGTGTACGACATGATCGCGCGCCGGTTCGTCGCCGCGTTCCATCCGTCCGCAGAATTCGACGTCACGACCCGCCTGAGCGTCGTGGCAGGCCATGAATTCAAGACGGAGGGGAAGGTGCTGACCGTCCCCGGCTGGCTTGCGGTCTACGGCAAGGCGACGATCGAGGACGGCCAGGACGGCTCCAAGGCCCTTCCCGCCCTCACTCCGCAGGACGGAAGCCCGGCGCGCGCGGTCACCTCCACGGCGGAGCTTCACAGCGAAACCACGAAACCTCCCCCCCGCTACACCGAGGCCACCCTCCTCTCGGCGATGGAAGGTGCCGGGAAGCTCGTCGACGACGAGGAACTCGCCGAGGCGATGAAGGAGCGGGGCCTCGGGACTCCGGCCACGCGCGCCGACACGATTGACGGGCTGATCAACCAGAAGTACATCGAGCGCGCCCAGCGCGAGCTGATCCCGACAGCCAAGGCGGAGCAGCTGATTCAGTTTCTCGGGGCCGTCCGCGCCGACGCGCTGACCAGCCCCGCGATGACCGGGGAATGGGAGTTCAAGTTGCGCCAGATGGAGCACGGGGACTTCACGCGGGCCGAGTTCATGAAGGAGATCGCGGACCAGACCCGGGGCATCATCGAACGCGTGAAGAAGTTCGAGGAGGACGACTCGGTGGCGCGCGTCACCGAGATCCCGTCGCCGACCGACGGAAAGCCGCTCCGCGAGACCCTCCGCGGCTACAAATCGCAGGACGGGGAATTGATGATCTACAAGGTCATCGCCAACCGGAAGATGGAAGAGACCGAGATCCGCGACCTCCTCGCCAAGGGACAGATCGGCCCGCTCGACGGGTTTCGGTCCAAGGCGGGCCGGCCGTTCAGCGCCGTCCTGCGCTACAACCCGGAGACGAAGAAGGCGGAGTTTGTCTTCGACGGCCAGCGCGACGCGAACGGCGCGATCAAGATCGACTTCACGGGACTCCAGCCGGTGGCCCCGGCCCCCGAGGCGCGCTTCGGGCCCGGGGCCGAAGTGTACGAGACGCCCCAGAGCTACGTCGTCCGAAAGGTCGAGAACGGCGAGGACAAGGTCCTGTTGCGCTGCTCCCGGCGCATCCTTGCCCGCGACATCCCCCGCGAGCAGTTCCTAAAGATGCTTGAGACCGGGAAGACCGACCTCCTGGACAAGTTCTGGAGCCAGCGCACGCGCCGGCCGTTCAACGCATTTCTTGTGATCAAGCCCGATGGGACAACGGGCTTTGAATTCGCCCCGCGGGCGCCCAAGGATCCGAACGCCCCGGCCAGGGGCCGATTCGGGCGGAAGAAGAAGGCGCCCCCCGAGCCGGGAGCCGTCGAGCCACCCGCCGCGTAACCTTCCCGAGGCCCTCGCGTCACTCCACCAGTCATGATGAAGTCCGCAAGAAACTATCTCATCCTGCTCCTGGCCCTGACGACCCTGGCCGCCTCCGGCCTGGCCTGGATCGAGTACCAGGACCTGGCCAGGCTTCGGGCCGAGCTGCTCGACCCGACCGAGCGGGCAGACATGCAGAAGCGCTTGGCCGACGCCCAGAAGCGCGTGCGCGACCTGGAGGACAAGTTGGTCGCCGCCCGCGGCCGCGGCGTCCCCGACCAGCGCGAGGATGCCGAAAACCGGCCCGATGAACAGAACCGCTGGGCGGGCAGGCGGGGCGGGTTCATGACGATGATGAACGACCCCAAGATCCAGAAACTCATGGCGATACAACAGAAGGGTCAGCTCGATGCCCATTACGCGGCCTTATTCAAGAGCCTCAACCTTTCTCCCCAGCAACTCGACCAGTTCAAGAACCTCCTCGTTCAAAAGCAGCAGGCGCTCATGGATGCCATGGCGGCCGCGCGAGAGCAGGGCATCAACCCGAGGAGCGATCCCGCGGCCTTCAACCAGGCAGTTTCCGACGCCCAGGCAGCCGTCGATGCCCAGATCCAGTCGGCGCTGGGCGACGCCGGTTTTTCTCAATACCAGCAGTACGTGCAGACCCTTCCCGACCGGAACACCGTGACCCAGCTCCAGCAAGCACTTAGCTACACCAGCACCCCCCTCTCCGACGACCAGGCCGGCCAGATGATCCAGCTCCTTGCGAACACGGCCACCCAGCGGGGCGGAAACGGCACCGCGGGGACCGGGGCGGGAGCGATAGGCGCCCTGTTTGGAGGAGGCAGCCAGGCGGCCCAGATCAGCCAGGAAACGATCACCCAATCTTCCGGCATCCTTTCGGGCCCGCAACTGCAGGCTCTCCAGCAGCTCCAGACCCAGCAGCAGACCCAGCGCCAGATTCAGCAGGCGATGCGCCAGGCCGGCCCGCCCCCGCCTCCCCCGGGGGGCTGAGGCAGGGTTGATTTCCAATTCGACTTCGGGCCGGGAAATCTATTCCCTTTCGCTACTTCCGCATTTCGCGGGAGGGGTAGCGTAATACTCCCATGATCGTAACAACCGCCCAGCTCTTCAAGCACGCCTACGGCAAGTACGCCGTCGGCGCCTACAACATAAACAACGCGGAACAGACCATCGGTCTGTTTCGGGGCTGTATCCAGTCCCAGGCGCCGTTCATCATACAGATATCGAAAGGCGCGCGTAAATACACCGACAAGCGGATGCTTGAGGCCATAATCCGGAGCGCCGAGGTGATATTCCCGGAGGCGATCTTCGCGGTCCACCTGGACCACGGCGACGAGGAGGCCTGCTACGACTGCATCAATTCCGGCTTCTACAGCTCGGTCATGATCGACGCCTCCCACGAGCCTTTCGCCAAGAATGTCGAGATTTCCAGGAGGGTCGTCGTCGCCGCGCATGCCAAGGGCATTTCGGTGGAGGCCGAGCTCGGGATGCTCGGCGGTGTCGAGGAGGACATCAAGGTTGAGGAGGGCAATGCCTGCCTCACCGACCCGAACGAGGCCAAGGACTTCGTCCAGCAGACCGGGTGCGACTGCCTCGCCGCCGCCATCGGCACGAGCCACGGCGCCTACAAGTTCAAGGGCCGCCAGTCCCTCCACTTCGAGGTGCTGCGCAAGATCGAGGCGCTCATGCCCGGCTACCCCCTGGTCATGCACGGTTCGTCCAGCGTCCCCCAGGAGGAGGTCCGGCGGATCAACGCGGCGGGCGGCAAGCTCGGCACGGCGGTCGGCGTCGACGAGAACGAATACCTGCCCGCGGCAAAGCTGGGCGTCACCAAGATCAACATCGACACGGACGGCCGCCTCGTATGGACCCGCGTCCACCGCGAGTTCTTCCGCGACAAGCCCGGTGAATTCGATTTCCGCCCGCCCGGGAAGATCTTCATGGACGAGTACGCAAAGTTCATCGCCCACAAGAACGTCATGCTCGGGTCGGCCAACCAGCTCGAGGGCCTGCGCGCGTCGCTGGCCAAGAAGTAACCCCTGGCGCAATGTCCGCTCCCCGACTCCCTCGCGCGGGTCGCGCCGTCCTGGCCTTTGCGCTTGCCGCAATCTGCGCCAGGGCAGCCGACGACCCCGCGAAGGACTCGGAGGACAAGCCCGAGTCGGCGGCCAAGGCTCCTCCCAAGGAGGAGTCCTCGGCCACCCAGCACACGATCCTGGTCGGCGGCCAGACGATCCGCTACACGGCCACGGCCGGGACCCTGCTGCTGAAGGATGACAAGGAGGAGCCGACGGCCAGCGTCTTCTTTGTCGCCTACACCAAGGTCGACGCCGGGCCGGGCCGGCCGGTCACGTTTGCCTACAACGGCGGCCCGGGGTCCTCCTCGATCTGGCTGCACCTGGGTGCGTTTGGGCCGAAGCGCGTCGTGACGGAGGACGCCCAGTCCAATCCGCCCGCGCCCTACCGGCTGGTCGACAACGCCTACACGGCGCTCGACAAGACCGACCTGGTGTTCATTGACCCGGTCGGAACGGGATTCAGCCGCGCCGTAGGGAAGGCCAAGGACAAGGACTTCTGGGGCGTGCAGCAGGACGTCCATGCCCTGGGCCAGTTCATTGTGGCCTACGTGAACCGCAACCACCGCTGGAACTCGCCGAAGTATCTCCTCGGCGAGAGCTACGGGACGTTTCGCTCCGCCGCCCTGGTGAATTTTCTGCAGGACAAGAAGGGGATGGATTTTAACGGCGTTGTCCTGATTTCATGCGTCCTCGACCAGAGCTCGCTTGAGTTCGCCCCGGGCGACGACCGCAGCTATGTGTTTTACCTGCCCAGCTACGCGGCCACGGCCTGGTACCACAAGGTCCTGAAGGATTGTCCCGCCGATCTGAAAGCCTTCCTCGCCGACGCGAGGCGCTTCGCGGCCGGAGACTACGAGGCCGCCCTGGCGCAGGGTTCGGGCATTTCCCCCGCGGACAAGACCGCAATGGCCCGCCGGCTCGCCGCCTTCACCGGCCTCGACGCGGAGTACGTCGAGAAAGCCAACCTTCGCGTGAACCTCTTCCAATTCATGCAGGAACTCCAGCGCGCGCGCGGCGAGATCACGAGCCGCCTCGACACCAGGTTCACCGGCTACTCCCTGGACCTGCTCGCCGAGTACGCAAGCTACGACCCGCAGGAGCCCGCGATCGACGGCGCCTTCACCGCCGCCTTCAACGGCTACGTCCGCGACGACCTGAAGTTCGGGGGCGACAGGGAGTACGGCGTGGAAAACGAGGATGCCCTCAACAGCTGGGACTGGCGCCGGGTCGAGCCTGATTCCCAGGGCCTCGACTCCTTTGTCGTGAACGTGGAGCCGGAGCTTACCGCCGCGCTCAACAACAACCCCCATCTCCGCGTGCAGGTCGAGAATGGCCTGTACGACCTCGCCACCCCCTTCTGCGCGACCGAGTTCGCCGTGAGCCACCTCGGGCTGCCTCCCAAGCTCCAGAGTCATGTCGAGTTGAAGTACTACGAGGCCGGACACATGATGTACCTTCACGAGGCCTCGCTGGCCGAGTTGAAGAAGAATTTGGCCGACTTCATCGACCGGACGGACTCAGAATAGGACCAAGAGGACTTATTGGACCTATCGGTCCCTGGTCCCGGCGCTCCAGCGCTGCAGTTTCAAACCCCTTTACCCCATATGTCCTATAAGTCCTATTGGTACTATACTCTCCTGCTTGCCGCCCCCCTCGCCGCCCAGACCCCGGCACCCCTCCCCTACAGAGACCCCGCCCAACCCATCGAGGCCCGGGTCCAGGACCTGCTCGGCAGGATGACGCTCGAGGAGAAGGTCGCCCAGCTCCAGGGATTCCGCGGCATGGATCCGAGCGACTGGGACGCCCAGGACAATTTTATCGGCGGCAAGGACGCCCCTCTCCTCGCAAACGGGGCGGGCTCCGTGTATGGCGGAGGCGACCGCCTGATGCATAATCCCAGGAGGACCGTGCAGCGCAACGACTCGATCCAGAAGTACATGATCGAGAGAACCCGTTTCGGCATCCCCGTGTTTGTCTTCGCCGAGGCCCTGCATGGCTTCATGTCGGTCGGCGCCACGAGCTTTCCGCAGGCGATCGCCCTCGGGAGCACCTGGGATCCGGCCCTGGTGGAGCAGGTCTTCACGGTGGCCGGCCGGGAGGCCAGCGCCCGGGGCGTCCGGCAGGTCCTGAGCCCGGTCCTGGACCTGGCGCGCGATCCCCGGTGGGGACGCTTCGAGGAATGCTACAGCGAGGATCCCTACCTTGTCTCGCGGATCGGCATGGCCGCCATCTTTGGCCTTCAGGGCCGCGGTCCGACCGTCGATCAGGAGCATGTGGCGGTCACCCTGAAGCACTTCGCCGGGCACGGCCAGCCGGAGGGCGGCCGGAACATCGCCCCGGTGAACTACTCCGAAAGGGAATTCCGCACCAACCACCTCTATCCCTTCGAGATGGCGGTAAAGGTCGCCCACGCCCACTCCCTGATGGCCTCCTACAACGAGTGGGACGGCGTCCCCAACCACGTGAACCACAAGCTGCTGACCGAGATCCTCAGGGACGAATGGGGCTTCAACGGCCTTGTGATGAGCGATGGGGGAGGAATCGACGTGGTCTACCAGAACCACCTGGCCGCCGCCGGCCCCGCTGAGGCCGGCGTACTGTCGCTTGAGGCCGGCGTGGACTACGACCTGGGCGGGAAAGGCCGCTGTTTTTCGACCCTCGCCGAGGAGGAGCGCGCCTCGAAGGTATCCATGGCGGCGATCGACCGGGCGGCGGGCGATGTCCTGAGAATAAAGTTCCTGTGCGGGATGTTCGAGCATCCCTATGTCGACCCCGACCTTTCCGCGAAGGTCACCAACACCGACGAGCACCGGGCGCTTGCCCGGCAAGCCGCCGACGAAGCGATGATTCTCCTGAAGAACGAGGGCCATGTGCTTCCCTTTGATCCGGCCAAGATCAAGACCCTTGCTGTCATCGGCCCGAATGCCGCCGAGGTCCACCTGGGTGGATACTCCGCCGTTCCGATGGAGGGCGTCAGCGTGCTCGACGGAATCCGGGCGTTTGCGGGCTCCTCGTTCAAGGTAACCTACGCGGAGGGTTGCAAGCTCACCGCCAACCACGAGTCCGGGTGGATGGCGGAGGTGAACCCTGTCCTGAATGACTCGGCCGACGATTCCCGTTTGATGGACGAGGCGGTCGCCGTCGCGGTCAAGGCCGACGCCATCGTGCTCGTACTCGGCGAAAATGAACTTCTCCGGCGCGAGGCGTGGGCGGACGCGCATCTGGGGGACCGCGACACGCTCGACCTCGTCGGCCGCCAGGAGGAACTGGCGCGCGCAATCCTTGCCACCGGAAAACCGGTGGCCGTCCTCCTGATCAACGGCGGCCCGCTTACAATCAATTCCCTGCAGGCCCACGCCCCCGCGATCATCGAAGGCTGGTACCTCGGCGAGGAAACGGGCGACGCCGTGGCCGACGTCCTGTTCGGCAAGGTGAGCCCGAGCGGAAAACTCACCGTGACCTTCCCCCGCTCCGTGGGCCAGCTCCCGGACTACTATGACCACAAGCCCTCGCTCTTTCGCGAGTATGTCCTCAGCGACAATTCGCCGCTGTATCCCTTTGGGTACGGCCTGAGCTACTCCACCTTTGACTACTCCAACCTGCGGGTCGCGCCCGCGATGATTTCGACCTCCGACACCGCCAAGGTCTCGGTGGACGTGAAGAACACCGGGGCCGTGAAGGCCGATGAGGTCGTCCAGCTCTACATCCACGCCGTCGTAAGCCTTCCGACACGACCGGTCGAGGAGCTGAAGGACTTCAAGCGGATCACCCTTGAGCCCGGCGAAACCCGCACGGTCACGTTCGCGCTGACGCCCGACAAGCTCGAGGCCTTCGACCTCCAGATGAAGCGCCGCGTCCAGCCCGGCGACTTCGAGATCCTGGTCGGCAAGTCCTCCGTCGACGTCCTCAAGTCCACCCTCCGCGTCAACTGATCAGGACTCTTACGGCAACCACCGGTTCTTCCCCGTCTTCGGCTTCCTCTTCTCCCTCTGCGCCCGGTGGTACTCCTTCGCCTCCCCGGTCATGTAGTACAACAGCGTCGAATTCCCGGCCAGCTCCTGGATTCCCGCCTGTCCGTCCAGCTCCGCATTGAACGCACTCTTCAGGCAACGAATTGCCAGCGGGCTGTGCCCCAGGATCTCCTTCGCCCACTTGATCCCCTCCTCCTCCAACCTGGCGACGGGAACCACCGCGTTCACCAGCCCCATTTCCAGCGCCTGCCCGGCGTCATACTTCCTGCACAAAAACCAAATCTCCCGCGCCTTCTTCTGGCCGACGATCCGCGCCAGATAGCTCGACCCGAACCCCCCGTCAAAACTGCCCATCCTGGGGCCCACCTGCCCGAACACGGCGTTGTCAGCGGCGATCGTCAGGTCGCATACCAGATGCAGGACGTGGCCGCCGCCAATCGCATAGCCCGCCACCAGCGCAACCACGACCTTGGGGATCGACCTGATGACCTTCTGCAAGTCCAGGACGTTGAGTCGCGGCACGCCGTCCTTGCCCACATACCCCGCATGCCCCCGGACCCCCTGGTCTCCCCCCGAACAAAACGCATATTTTCCGTCCGTATGCGGCCCGGCTCCCGTCAGCAGGATGACCCCGATCCGCTGGTCCTCGCGGGCGTCCGCGAACGCGTCCAGCATCTGGGCCACCGTCTCGGGCCTGAAGGCATTGCGCTTCTCGGGCCGGTTGATCGTGATCTTCGCAACCCCCGGCCGCTTCTGGTAGAGAATATCCGAATACCTCTTGGCCGTCTTCCACGCGGAGCTCATGTCCACGATGGTATAGGGGCCCCCGGCCGCGCTGAAAGCCTAAAGCCTTCCGGGCGTTACCAAGTACAGGCTCAATTTGAATCCCGGATGGGTTCTCGTAGGTCGACTGTGTGAGGCTTTGCGAACGAAAAGCGACCGGAGAGGACCCATCCGGGATTCAAATTGAGCCTATTCCCGCTACCAGGAGACCTTGGAAACCGCAAACCCTGCAGCCCTGTTGTTCAGCGCCACGGGGGCCAAGAAGAAGTCCCAGCGCCGCTTGGCGTCCACGTCCACCTTGACCAGCGCGCAGGGCTCGAGGAGCCCGGGCTCCAGGGAAGCGGCGAAAACCTCGGAGTACCTAGGATAGCTCCCCCACTCGATTCGAAAAGGCGCCATCCTGACCACGGCGCTCAGGTTTTCGATGCTCGCGTTGCCGCCATCCGACGGCACCGCCAGGGAAAAACTTGGAAGCGCGACCGCCGCCAGAATGGCCTCCTGGGACGCGATTGACCG
>CAZGOX010000090.1:0-6500 GCA_964527955.1 uncultured Opitutaceae bacterium
GCTAGCGGGAGGCTGCGGCAAAGAGCATTTTCCTGTGCGCCGCGTCCTTCTTCCTGTCGGTTCGCAGCTCGAGCACGCGGACTCCCCCCGGCAGCTCGGCGATCAGCCCCGTGAAGTGGGACCAGTCGCGGACCAGGTTGTGCGCGACCCCGAATGCACCGCACAACTTCTCGAAGTCCGCTTCCTGCGGCGTCGCGAAGAAATCCTCGAAAGGGGGCTCAAACTGGGCGACGGGCAGGTGCTCGAAGATCCCGCCGCCGCGGTTGTTGACCAGCACCACCGTGAGGCCGCCCCGAAACCGAGCCTTCAGCAGGAGGCCCCCCATGTCGTGGAGCAGGGCAAGATCCCCCGTGAGCAGGACCGCGGGCGCACCCCCGTGGGCCACGCCGAGCGCGGTGGAAAGCGTGCCGTCGATCCCGTTCGCCCCCCTGTTGAAAAAAGGCCGTATGCGCCGGTCATTTGCGGGCCAGAAGAACTCCGCGTCCCGGACCGGCATGCTGCTCGCGACGAAAACGGGCGTCCCCTTGGGAAGATACTGGGCAAGCAGCCAGGCCGCCTTTGGCTCGAAAAGCCCCTCCTCCGCGCGCAGCGCATCGTCGAGGACAGCCCGGGACCTGGCCTCGGCCTCGCCCCAGGCCCCGCAATAGCCGGCTGGTTCCGCCGTGGAGAGGAGACCGGCGGCCAGCCCCGCGGCGGACATTCCCACGCGGCGCGTGCGCCCGTGCAGTGAGTCGCGGTTTTCCGGGCGTGTGCTCGCGAGCCACATCGGCGCGTCTGCCTGCTCAAGCCAGCCCCGCAGGACCTTGCTGGTGGGCCAGTCGTCCAGGCACAGCACGGCCTCCGGGCGCAGTCGCTCCGCTGCCTGACCATCCCGAAGGATGGCGTCATAGGTCGTCACAAGGTGCGGAACAAGGGCCGCGTGATGGCGCGCCGGCGACATGCCGTCCGCAAGCACGGGCCAGCCGAGCTTCCGGGCGATTTCGCCAACGGCGGCGGCGTAGGATTCAGGCTCCAGTGGCTGTGCGGGCCCTGCCACGATCACGCCGCGGGTGCCCGGCGCCCAGGACGGGCCCAATCCGATGGGCTCGCCCGACAGGGCCGGCGCGAGCTGGCCAAAGAAGCGGTCCCAGTCCATGCCTTCCGCGAATTTCTCCGCCGAGCCGTCGGCGACCGGCGGAAGGGGATCGCGAAACGGCGCGTTCAGGTGAACCGGGCCGGCCCTGGGCGCGAGGGCCGCCGCCCATGCGTGCGCCACAGTCTGGCGAAGGTAGCGCAGGATCGGCTCCGCGGCCTCCGGCACGGCCAGCTCGTGATGGAAGTTCACGTGGTGCCCGTAGAGCCGCTGCTGGTCGATCGTCTGGCCCGAAGCGCAGTCCCGCAATTCCGGCGGCCGGTCGGCGGTGATCACCAGGAGGGGAGTCCCGCTCTCCTGGGCCTCGATCAACGCGGGGTAGAAGTTGGCCCCAGCCGTCCCGCTGGTGCAGACGAGCAGGGCCGGCTTCCTGTCGCGCTTGGCCATGCCCAGGGCGAAAAACGCCGCCGACCGCTCATCCAGCACCGGAATCGACTCCAGCCCGGGGTGACGGGCCAGGGCGAAGGCCAGCGGCGCGGAGCGCGAACCCGGGGACACCACAGCCCGCCGCAGGCCGAGGCGCACGAGGGTCTCGACGATTACCCCCGCCCAGAGCGAGTTTACGTTGCGGGAATCGATCATGGTCAGGAAAGGAGGGCCTCCTCCATGGCCTTAAACTTCATCTCGGTTTCGGCCAGCTCTTTCTGGGGTGACGATCCGGCCACGATCCCGGCGCCGGCGTAGAGCCGGGCCCCCGCCCCGTCGATCACGGCCGAGCGCAGGCCGGCAAAGAACTCCCCTCCCCCCTTGGCGTCCACCCAGCCCAGCGCCCCGCCGTAGAGGCCGCGCGAGAAGCCCTCGTATCCGCGAATGCGGGCCAGTGCCGCGCCCTGTGGCGCTCCTCCGACAGCCGGCGTGGGGTGCAGACTCCCGAGCACGTCGAGAAGCCTCACCGACGGGGGCAGGTCGGCACCCACGGGGGTATGAAGGTGCTGGACATTGGCGAACCTTCGCATGCCCGGCCGCTCTGAATACTCCGGCTTGAGACCGAGCCGTCGGAGCGTCTCCACGATGAAATCGAGGACGACCCGGTGCTCGCGTCGCTCCTTGTCGTCCCGGAACAGCACCGCGGCCAGCGCGGCATCCGCGCTCGCGGTGTCCCCGCGGGGGGCGGAACCCGCCAGCGCCTCGGTGAGGAGGCGGCCCGCCTCCACCCGGAGGAGCCGCTCCGGGCTGGCGCCGATGAAGCTCTGCCCCCTGCCGTTGGCCACCGAGAACGCAAAGCAGTCGGGAAACCTCTGGCGCAGCCCGTTGAGCACGCGGAGGGGGTGGAGCGTCTCGAAGGCCGACAGGTCCTTCGCCCTGGCCAGCACGATCTTCTCGATCATACCCTCCCCGATGTCCCGCAGGGCGCGCCCGACCGCTTCCGCATAGGCGCCTGCCCCGCCCACCTCGCTGACCCCGGCCCGCGGCGCCGCGCCGCGGGAAAACTCCGGGGCCGCATAGTCGAACGCCGTGAACTTCGCGTGGGCCCGCCACACCCTCTCGGCAAGCGCGTCCACAGGCGAAGTGGAATCGACCATGAGGTTGGCCACGGCCACGGTCCGCCCGGAATCGTGGGCCACCTGCCAGCGCGGAACAAAGAGCGTTGCGGCGGGAAACGGATCGCCGGCCTCAGCCTCGTCCGAGAATGCAAACGCCGCAAAGAAGAGCGGGCCCGCAAAGGGCGCCGACATGTCGCCCACGGCGACCGCATGTTCCAAGGTTGAATCGATGAAGCGCTGGCAGGCCTCGAACCGGCCGGGACCGGAGGCGTTGAACACGGCCGCCGCCTCGGCGCCGGCCACGGCCAGGCGCTCTGCGGGGCGCTCCACATAGAAGTGAGGCTCGCCGGGCTCGAAGATGGACTCGAGCACGGCAAGCGGGTCGAGCGCGTCGACCTCCAGGGAGATGCTGACAAGGTGGGCCCGGCCCGCCCGACCGGCCGCCGCCTGGCATTGAAGGAGGAATTCGCGGAGGGCCGCAGGGGTCCTGGCGCCCGCTGCCTCAAGCGGCACCGTCCTCATTGCGGGCGCGGAAAAAGCACCAGGGTCGCGGCCGTCCGGCAGCCGGCCAGCCTGCCGCCCCACCCGAGCTCCTCCCGCCAGGCCGTGCCGCCCGATACCCCAAGGACTGCGTGGATCTGGTCCGAGGTCGACGGCATCACCGGCCGGATCGCCGTTGCGGCAAGCCTGAGGGCCTCGGACATCGTGGCCAGGGCCGTGCGAAGCCTCTCCGCATCGGCAGGGTCGGCCGACTTGGCCAGCTTCCAGGGCGCACGCCGCTCTATGTAGGCATTGATGGCCTTCACGAAGGCGAAGACGCGCTCGAGCCCCGTGTGAAACTGGAACCCCTCGCACAGCGCAAGGTACTCGTCCCGGGTCTTTTCCCAAAGGGCATGAAGCTCGCGCTCGGGCTCCTCGCCTTCGCCGGCCGCAGGCACGCTCCCCGCTGCAAACCGGCCCACCATGTTGAGGGTGCGGTTGACGAGGTTGCCGAGGTCGTTTCCGAGGTCCCCGTTGTACCGCGCAAGGAACTGCTCGCGCGAGAACTCGCTGTCCTGCCCGACATTGTTTTCGCGGATCATGAAGAACCGGAAGGCGTCGACCCCGAATTCCGTCACCAGGTCGAGGGGATTGATCACCTCGCCCGAACTCTTCGACATCTTGGCGCCTCCCAGCAGCCACCATCCGTGGACCAGGAGCCCCCGGGGAAGCGGCAGGCCCGCAGCCTTCAGCATGATCGGCCAATAGACCGCGTGCGGCGGCACAAGGATGTCCTTGCCTATGACATGCCACGTGGCGGGCCAGACCCCGGGCTTGTCGGCGACCGCCGAGTAGTAGTTCACGAGCGCATCGAACCAGACATAGGTGACGTACTCCTCGTCGAACGGAAGCGGGATCCCCCACCCGAGCCGCTCCCTCGGGCGCGAGATGCACATGTCGTTCAGGGGTTCCTTCAGGAACTCGAGCACCTGCTTCTGTCGATACCGCGGAAAGATGAAGCCCTCGTTCTTCTGGAGGAATTCGACCAGCCACGCCTGGTGGGCGGCCAGCTTGAAGAAGTAGTTCGGCTCCACGATCTCGGTGACCTCGCCGAAGATCTCCGGCCAGGAGCCGTCGGGATTGCGATCCTTCGGCTGCAGGAACTGCTCCTGGCGGGTGCTGTAGAACCCGCGGTACTCGGCGCGGTAGATATCGCCGCGGTCGTACAGCCCCTGCAGGATCGAGCGCACCACCTTCTTGTGCCGTTCCTCGGTGGTGCGGATGAAGTCGTCGTTCGAGATGTTCAGCCTCTTCCACAGGGCGCGGAACTCGGCGCTGCTCTCGTCCACAAACTGCTGCTCCGAGACGCCCTTTTTCCGGGCCGATTGCTGGACCTTCTGGCCGAACTCGTCGGTTCCCGTGAGGAAGTGCACATGGTCCCCCATCAACCGCCGGAACCGCGCAATGACGTCGGTCAGCACCTTTTCATAGGCATGGCCGTAGTGCGGGGAGCCGTTTACGTAGTCGATCGCCGTGGTGATGAAGAAGTCGGACATCTTGGGAGCCCGCCAGATTGGGTGCTAAAGCGGGATCTTGCCAGTCACAATGCGGTCTCGTCCGCCTGAAGCCTCTGGGGATAGGCGAGCCGGCCGCGGGTGAGGGTTTCGTCTCCCAGGATCTCGTGCCGGACCTCGGTGAGGCGGATCGCGTCGGTCAGCTTCTCCGTCCGCAGCCCGCCCAGCATGGGTTTGGCCCTGTCGTCGGCCAGCAGCAGGGTTCCCCGGTACACATAGAGGTAGTCGAGCTGGCGCTCCCGCAGCATCCGGCTCACGAGCTGGGCCCCGCCCTCGAAGAACACGGCGTCGATCCGCGCTTCGGAGCAGCGCCGCCTGAAGTCCGAAAATGGAACCCGCTGCGTCGGCGACTCGAAAACCCACGCCTGCACGCCCATGTCCCGGAGCTTGCGGACGTAGCCCGCGCCGCCGTGGGTCGTCGTCACCACGATCGTCCTCTCCCTGAACTCGTCCGTGTACACGCCCGGAAGGTTGCGGTCGACGACCGTGCTCAGGAGGCCGTCAAAGACGAAGCGGATCGGGCACCACTCGGGCTTTCCCGCGACCCGCGCCGTCAGGCGCGGGTTGTCCTTGGCGATCGTCCCCGCACCGGCTGCGATGGCCGGGAAGAGCCTGCGCCACCGATGCACCGCGGCGCGGGCATCCTCGCCGGTGATCCACTTCGAGTCGCCCGTCCGGCAGGCGATCCGGCCGTCAAGGGTGACCGCCGACTTCGCCGCGAGGAGCGGGCCGCCGGTTGCGGTCCAGTGGTTGAAGATCAGGTTCAGGTCGAGACAGTCCCGCTCAAGCACGCCGGCGACTACCTCGACCCCGGCGCGGCGAAGGACCTCAATGCCGTTCCCAGAATGCTCCGGGGTCGGATCGTTGGCGCCCACGACGACCCTCCGCACCCCTGCGGAGAGGATTGCCTCCGTGCATGCCCCCGTCCGCCCGTGCGTCGAGCACGGCTCAAGGGTGGTGTACAGCGTCGCATCCGGGCCGGGAGGCCGTCCCAGCGCCGAAAGCGCCGCCCGCTCTGCGTGCGCCCCGCCATCCTTGGCATGAAAGCCCTCGGCGACAATCCGACCGCCTTCGGTGATGACCGCGCCCACCATCGGGTTCGGATGGGTGGCCCCCCACCCCTCACGGGCGAGGTCGAGCGCCCGCCGCATGAACTTCTCGTCCTGTTCCAGGTTGGCCATGGGCGGCTTATCCAGCGTCCCTCACGTACGGGTTGCCTTCCTTTTCCTCGCCCACGGTGGTCTCGGGACCATGCCCCGAGTAGACCACCGTTTCGTCGGGGAGGGTGTAGATCTGGGTGCGAATGGATTTCTCGAGCATGGGAAAGCCGCCGCCGGGCAGGTCCGTGCGCCCCACCGATCCGCGAAAAAGCGCGTCGCCCACGAAGGCGACTCCGGCGGCCGGAAAGTAGAACAGCACGTTTCCGGGGCAGTGCCCCGGGACATGGCGGACCTCCACCGTGGCGCCCAGTGCGGAGAACGTCTCGGGGGGATTCAGCCAGGTATCGACCTTGAGCGGCTCCAGCTTGGTTCCCGGCTCCAGATAGGCGCTCATCACCGCGGGTGTCTCGATCAGCACCTGGTCCGCCCTGTGCGCCGTCACCTTGGCCCCCGTGGCCCGCACGACCTCGGCCCCGCCCTGAACGTGGTCCCAGTGCCCATGGGTGATCCAGAGTTCGGACAGGGCGCACTTCTCCCTTGCAAGGATCGGGGCCACCGCCGCCCAGACGCCGCCCGGGGCATCGATCAGCACCGCCTTGCCCAGGCTTGGCTCCGTAAGGAGGTAGGAATTGGTCGGGATCGGGCCCGCGGGAAGAATGTGAAGATTCAC
>CAZGOX010000090.1:6600-9413 GCA_964527955.1 uncultured Opitutaceae bacterium
GAGCGGAGGCAAATTGTGAGCCATGAACCTGCCCTCGCTCACCCAGCTGATCCCGATCCTTCAACTGTCCGTGTCGCCAGTCATCCTGATCTCGGGCGTGGGCCTGCTCCTCCTCACCCTAACGAACCGATTCGGCAGGATGGTCGATCGGGCGCGGGTGCTGAACAGGGAATTGCTGCAGCATCATCCTGTGGACCAGAACATCAGGGCCCAGATCGAGATTCTTCAGACGAGGGCCGGCATCCTCCGCCTCTCGATCGTGCTCGGGGTCACGACCGTCTTGCTGGCCGCCGTGCTGATCCTGACCCTGTTCGTCTCGGCGCTGTTCAAGATCGAGGCCGGGCCGCTCCTGATCGCCATCTTCTGCGCGGGCCAGCTCTCGCTCATTGGGTCCATGCTGGCCTTTATCCGCGACACCAACCTTTCGATGGCCGCGATCAAGCTGGAACTCGGCAGCCGGGTTTAGGCGGGACGGGAGGCTTTGCCCGGGTTTCGAGGTAGGGACGGGCGGCTCGCCCGTCCGGATCCCCGTTCAGGTCGGTCCGTAAGCCCGGACGCGCTGGCCGCGCGTCCCTACCCCGATTCCTTCGATCTGGCCGACTGCTAAATCTTCAGGACCTCGGCGAGCCGGGCGACATCACGGCCGCCGCCCATGGCGAAGTCCGGCTTCCCGCCGCCCTTGCCGCCGAGCTTTGCGCTGAGCTCGTTGACGAGCTTGCCGGCCGCATGGCCGGCCTTGATTGCCGCCGGAGAGCAGAAGGCCACCACCGAGGCCTTCTCGCCAAACGGCGCCCCCAGGACCACCACGCCCTCGCCGATATGGGAAAGCACCTGGGCGCCCAGCCCACGCAGGGCCTCCGCTGACTCCGCCGCGACCGCGGCAGAGACAAACTTGAGCCCGTCCCGGTCCACCGCCTTCGCAGCGAGCTCCGAGGCAAGATTGGCCGACGCCCTCTGTTCAAACGCCTTGAGCCTCTTCTCCAACTCGGCCTTTTGGGCGAGAAGCGACTCGAGTTTCCGCACGACATCGGTCGGGCCCGAGGACAGGTGCGCATTCACCGCGGCCAGGGCCTCCTCCTCGGTCGCTATGAATTCCTGCGCCGCGCGGCCCGCCACGGCCTCGATGCGCCGGGTGCCGGCAGCGATCGCGCTCTCGTGAACCACCTTCACAAAGCCAACCTCGCCCGTCGTTGCGACATGGGTGCCCCCGCAGAGCTCGCGGCTGAAACCGCCGATGTCCACCACGCGGACGATCCTCCCGTACTTGTCCCCAAAGAAGGCCAGCGTGTCGGCGGGCTTCTTGTCGAACTCCACCTCGTAGGTGCTGACGGAAGAATTATCGATGACCTTCTCGTTCACGAGGCTTTCGACCTCCTTGAGCTGGGCGGGGGTGACCGCCTCAAAGTGGGAGAAATCGAAACGGAGCCTGTCGGGCGTCTTGTGGGTTCCCGCCTGGCGGATGTGGGTGCCGAGGACCTTGCGCAGGGCCCAGTGCAGAAGATGCGTCGCCGAGTGATGCCGGGAAATCGCGCGGCGGCGCGCGAGGTCCACCGACAATTCGGCGTCGGAGCCCACGGAGACGGAGCCGGGGCCCCCGGCGACCTTGTGCAGGTGCCGGCCCGCCTTGTCCTTCACCGTGTCCACTATCGATAGGAGCTTCCCCGAGACCAGCGCCGAGCCGCTGTCGCCGGCCTGGCCGCCCATCTCCGCATAAAAGGGTGTCTGGTCAAACACCAGGAATGTCTCCTTGCCCGAGGAGACGACATCGACTACACGGGCACGGACGCCGGTCGACGGCGCCAGGGAGTAGCCCACAAAGCAGGTTGGCTGATGCTCCACCGCGGAGTCTCCCTCGGTGGCCGCGACGAGCACCTCCTTCTTCAAAGCGGCGCGGCCGCGCGAGCGCTGCTTTTCCATTTCAACCTCGAATCCGGCCGTATCCACGGACAGGCCCCTCTCGGCGGCAAGCAATTGCGTCATGTCGAGCGGGAAGCCGTAGGTGTCGTAGAGGATGAAGGCATCCCTGCCGGGAAACCTCTCCAGCAAGACCTTCCCGGCCGTTGGAGAGGCTTGTTCGCTGCCGGCAAAAAACTGGTTAAACACCTCAAGGCCCCGGTCCAGCGTCCGCCCAAAGCTCTCCTCCTCGCTCCGGATCACCCGATGGATGATATCCGACCTTTGTTTCAGCTCGGGAAAAACGCCGCCGAGCGACTCGACGACCGGATCCACCAGCTGCTCAAAGAATCCCGCCGCAAGCCCCAGCTTCTTTCCGTAGAGGATGCCGCGGCGGAGGATGCGCCGGATGACGTAATTGCGGCCCTCGTTTCCCGGCAGGATCCCGTCGGCAATGGCGCACGAGACGCAGCGCGCGTGGTCGGCCAGGACCCGGAAGGCGATGTCGACATTTTCCTGATCGGCGAGCCCCGTGCGGCTCTTCGGTACGGTTCCCTGATAGGTCTTTCCCGAAAGGGCTGCGATCTTGGCGAACAGGGGCGAGAAAATGTCCGCCGCGTAATTGGAGGGATCCCTTGTGAAGTCCCTGAATCCGTCGGTCGTCGCATGGATGCCCGCCACCCGCTCAAACCCCATGCCCGTGTCCACGTGCTTGGCGGCGAGCGGCGAAAACGTGCCGTCCGTGTTCGCGTTGAATTGTATGAACACGTGGTTCCAGATCTCGATGCAGCGCGGGGAACCGGCGTTCACGAGGCGGCGCCCCTCCGCCTCGTCGTCGGACGGCAGCAGGTTGAAGTGGATCTCCGAGCACGGGCCGCAGGGGCCGGTGTCGCCCATCATCCAGAAATTGTCCTTCTTGT
>CAZGOX010000091.1:0-1446 GCA_964527955.1 uncultured Opitutaceae bacterium
CTTCGGGATCCCTCGTCAGTGTGACGAAGGCCAATCTGACGCTTGCCGGTACGAGGGTTTACGATGGCACCACGATCTTCGCGGGGAGCCTGCTGACGGCGATGGGGGTCGATGGCGAAACCTTCTCGGTTACCGGAGCCGGCGCCACCGGCGACTTGAGCACGAAGGATGTGCAGACCAACCAGGCATTGGCCAGCGTGGCCGGGCTGGCCTTGGGCAGCGGCAACACGGGCGCCGCGGTCTCGACCAATTACAACGTCCTGTCTGCTTCGGGATCCCTCGTCAGTGTGACGAAGGCCAATCTGACGCTTGCCGGTACGAGGGTTTACGACGGCACGACGATCTTTGCCGGGAGCAACCTGACGGCGACGGGCGTTGACGGGGAAATCTTCTCGGTCGCGGGGGCTGGCGCTTCTGGCAACCTGAGCGTCAAGGACGTGCAGACCAATCAAGCGCTTGCCAGCGTGGCCGGCTTGGCCCTTGGCAGCGGCAACTCCGGCGCAGCCGTATCGGGCAACTACAATACCCTGACCGCGACAAATTCGTCGGTCAGCGTTACGCCGGCGCCGCTGACGATCGCGGCGGACGACAAGTTGCGCGGTGTCAATCTCGCCAACCCCGCGCTCACGGCCACGTACACCGGTCTTGTCGGCGGGGACACCTCAGCGGCGGCCACCGGCCTGATCCTCTCGACAACAGCGGTGACGAGCTCCCCCGTCGGCAGCTACCCGATCTCCGCCTCGGGTGCCAGCGCCCTGGACTATGCGATCACCTTTGTTCCCGGCACGCTCAACGTCGGCCAGGTTCCCCTTTCGATCGAGGCGGACGACAAGAGCCAAGTCTACGGAGGCGCGCTGCCCATCTTCACCGCAAGCTATGACGGCTTCGTCAACGGCGACACGGCTTCGGTTGTGACCGGCCTGCAATTCAGCACGACGGCGACGATCGGCTCGAATGTGGGCACCTACTCGATCACGCCCTTTGGGGCGACCGCGCCCAACTACTATGTGGTCGGCTACGTGCCCGGCACCCTCACGATCAACCCGGCCGAGCTCACCATTACCGCGAACGACGCGAGCAGGCTCTACGGCGGAAGCAACCCGGAATTTGGCGCAAGCTACACAGGCTTCGTGAACGGGGACACGCCGACGGCGGTCTCGGGCCTGACACTCGCCACGGCCGCGGGCAGGAGTTCGGCCGTGGGAACCTACCCGATCACGGCGTCGGATGCCACAGCGACGAACTATGTCATCACCTACCTGCCCGGCACGCTGTCGGTGGGACAGGCACCCCTTTCGATCGCCGCAGACAACCAGAGCAAGGTGTACGGGGCCGATTTGCCGATCTTTACGGCGACCTACACCGGATTGCTCAACGGGGACACGGCGTCGGTTGTGAGCGGCCTGCAATTCAGCACGACGGCGACGGTTGGCTCGGACGTCGGCA
>CAZGOX010000091.1:1546-3131 GCA_964527955.1 uncultured Opitutaceae bacterium
CTGGACGTCGCCGACTCGACGGTGACGGTGGGGGTCACTTCGGAGCCCGTCGTCACGGTCGGCCAGGTGCCCGTCGTCACGTCCAATTTTGCGGTCGTTGACCTGGACAACCGACTGGTCCTTGTACCGGTCGATAGCCAGGGCGGGATTGTCCAGAACGCGAACAATACGCCCGACTCGGTCGACGGGAGTCTCACGCTGAGCCTCGATGCAGTCCCCGGCCGGACGTCGCCCGCCGAAAAGACGGTTGTGACCGGCGGTACCTCGCCCGCAGGCTTTGCGCTGGTGGGAGGAGCGAACCTAGGGTCGTATGAATTGGTGGGCCCCCTCTCTGGGGACACCGTGTTGGGCGGTTCCGGGAGCCGCCTCAGCGCCCAAGACCAGAACGACCCCGGCCTTTATCGCGAGTCCAAGGTGAGCATGGGTGGGTTCAATGTCATCTATCACGAGGAGCTGGGCGAGGCCCGTCGCCAGAACCGGAGCAACACTGCCCTGGGTTCCAGCTACCGTGAGTTCTCCGACTCGGACAACCCCCAGGTAATCGTTGTTCGCGCCAAAGCCGACCGCAAGCCGTCGAACCGGGTGCCCGGTCCCAACTCCTAGGGCCAATTGAACCGCTCCATCCTGAGTTTCTGCGTTGGATTGTCGGCCCTTGCCGGGCTGGTTGCGTCCCTGCAGGCCCAAACCTACGAACAAGTCGCCCCAAAGACACCGGCGCCTCCGCCGGCCAAGGCTCCATCGGAGCCAGACGCTGACGCCGGGGCCACGCCGGCGGCTGCCGACGACCGGGTGATCCTGCCTGCCCTGCGCGGCATTGTCTTTGTGACCAGCACAAACGAGTTTCACCGCGATGGGGTCTCGGTGGAAGGGGTGCGGGTCGGCGGCGATCCCAAGCTGCAGACCCCGGCGTTCCATTCGCTTGCGGCCGCCTATCTGGGCCGTCCGCTCAGCCGGAGCTCGCTCGATCGGCTCACGCGCGACGTCGTGCTCTATTTTCGCAGGCATGGCCGGCCTGTGGTGGACGTGCTCGTGCCCGAGCAGAACATCTCGACCGGCACCGTCCAGATCCTGGTGATCGAAGGCCGGCTCGGCGCGGTTCGGTCCGAGGGAAACAACTGGTTCAGCGCCGATCTCCTCAAGAGGTACGTGCGCGCGCGCCCGGGCGAAATCATCGAGGGAGGGCCGCTGCTTGCGGACCTGGCATGGATCAACCAGAACCCCTTCCGGCAGGTCGATCTCGTCTTCAGCCGCGGGACCGAGCCGGGGGAGACCGATGTCATCCTGCGCACCCGCGACCGCTTTCCGCTGCGAGTGTACACGGGCTACGAGGACTCCGGCAACGCGCTGACCGGATTCGATCGCGTGCTGGCCGGCGTGAACTGGGGGAACGCATTCGGTCTGGACCAGCAGATGAACTACCAGCTGAGCGCCAGCCCGGACTTCAAGAAGATGGTGGCGCAGTCCGGCAGCTACATCGTTCCGATTCCGAGCTTGCGGGACACATTCACGGTGTTTGGGAGCTACGCCGAAAGCCGGCCGGATCTCAGTGGGGGCGCCTTCGACCTCAAGGGGCTCGCCTGGCAGG
>CAZGOX010000091.1:3231-6418 GCA_964527955.1 uncultured Opitutaceae bacterium
GTCACGACCAACGACAGTTCCGAGGCCTATCTTGCGGCGCGCGCGTATTCCAAGCCCGACTACGCGTACGCGCGGTTTGATTTCGAGCGCACGACAAAGCTGCCCGCCAAGTTTTCATGGGTGGCGCGCGGATCGGCGCAGCTGGCCAGTGCGAACCTTCTGGGCAGCGAACAATTGGGGCTGGGGGGCTCCGACAACCTGCGCGGCTATGAAGAGCGGGAGGCAAACGGCGACAACGGGTTTGTACTGGTCGACGAACTTCACGGCCCTCCGCTCCAAGTGGCCCGGGCTTTCGGCCGCGGCCTGCAGGACGACCGGCTCGATCCCCTGATCTTCATCGATTACGGGGTGGTTGGAAGCCACAAGCTGCTGCCCGGAGAGCCGAACTATCTTGAACTGGCCAGCAGCGGGATCGGAATCCGCTACAACTTCGGCAACAATTTCAGCCTGAGGGCCGACTACGGCTGGCAGCTCAAGCAGAGTGGAGTCTCCGATCTTCGCCGGACCTCGCGCGGGTACCTCAGCGCCGTCCTGTCATATTGACAGCCATAGTCCGGGCGAGCCATCGGAGAACGAGACAGGGCCTTTTCACACCGCGAACAGGAATACACTGGACATCGATTCGGGCAAGGGGACTCCGTCGCCCGGGTGAAATTTGGCATCGAATTGCCCCGGCTTTGCGCTAACCTCAAGGCAACCCCATGGCGGATTCCGGCTACAACCGACGGGATTTCCTGAAGACCGGCGCAGCGGCGGGCCTGGGCCTCGGGCTTGCGGCGGCGATGCCCGCATGGCTTCGCGCAAATCCAACTCCGGGCAACCGGGTCCGCCTGGCCGTCATCGGCACGAACGGCAGGGGCTTGACGCATATCGAGGCGCTTGGCGGGATCGAGGGCGCGGAAATCGCCTACCTCTGCGACGTCGAGGACAAGGCCCTTGCAAAGGGGATGAAGCAGGCTGCTTCGACGGCGCCGGGCTCGAGCCCCAAGCCGGTCAAGGATTTCCGGCGGGTGCTGGACGACCCGTCCGTCGACGCGATCACGATTGCGACTCCGGACCACTGGCACGCGCCCATGGCGATCCTGGCGCTTTCCGCGGGCAAGCACGTCTACGTGGAAAAGCCCTGCAGCCAGAATCCGCGCGAGGGCGAGCTCCTCCTCGCGGCAATCGCCCGCCACGGGAAACTCGTGCAGATGGGAAACCAGCGCCGCTCGTTCCCCAACATGCAGGTGGCGGTGAAGGAAATCCGCGATGGCATCATCGGCAGGGCGTACTACGCCAGGACGTGGTATGACAACAACCGCGCAGGCATCGGCCGCGGCTCCGTGACCCAGGTCCCCCCGTCGCTCGACTATGACCTTTGGCAGGGCCCGGCACCCCGCACGCCTTACCGGAGCAACGTGATCCCCTACAACTGGCATTGGTTCTGGCACTGGGGCACTGGCGAGGCGCTCAACAACGGGACCCACGAGGTCGACGTATGCCGGTGGGCGCTGGGGGTGGATTTTGCGACCAAGGTCGCGTCCTCGGGCGGCCGCTATGCGTTCAAGGACGACTGGGAGACCCCGGACACCCAGAACATCAGCTGGGAGTTCGGCGGGGAGAAGTCGATTTCCTGGGAGGGCCGCAGCTGCAACGGCTTCCCGTCGGAGGGCCTGCCCCGGGGCGCGTACCTCTATGGCACCGAGGGAACGGCGCTGCTCGAGGGCGACAACTACACCGTGTTCGACTCGAAGAACAGGAAGGTGCGCACGCTGGTCGACAAGTCCGAGGGCAACGGGACGGACATCCTGAGCGCCTCGGGCATCCGGCTCGACCGGCTCCACATGAGAAATTTCATCGATGCGATCCGCTCGGGAGTGCCGCTCAATTCCCCGATATCCGAGGGGCACAAGAGCGTGACCATGCTTCACCTGGGCAACATCGCCCAACGGGTGGGGAGGGTGCTCGCCTGCAACCCCGCGGACGGCCACATCCTGGGCGACGACGAAGCGATGAAGCTCTGGCAGCGGGAATACGAGCCCGGTTGGGCTCCGGAGGGCGCATGAACCGGCGCGAATTCCTTACCTCAGCGGCTGCAACCATGGCGGTGGGCGCCCTGACGCCCGGCGCGTTTGCCGAGGAGACGTTCCAGAAGTCCGACGGCATGAACTACGCCCCGAAGGGCAAGCCGAGCCCTGTCGTGAAGCCGGGAGAATTCCCGATGGCCGCCGTGCGGCTGGACCACGGGCACATTTACGGCATGTGCAACGGCTTCCTCGAGGCCGGCGCCACGCTCAAGTGGGTCTACGACCCCGATCCCAGGAAGACGGACGCCTTCAGGGCCAAGTTCCCGCAGGCAAGGGTCGCGCGGTCCCTGGAGGAGGTCCTGGACGATCCCGAGGTCCGCCTCGTCGCATGCGACGCCGTGACTTCGGAGCGGGGGCCGATCGGCTGCAAGGTGATGGAGTCGGGCAAGGACTACTTTTCCGACAAGGCGCCGTTCACCACGATGGGGCAGCTGGACCAGGCGAGGAAAGTCGCCGCCAAGACGGGCCGCAAGTACATGGTCTACTACAGCGAGCGGCTCCAAAATGAGTCCGCCATGTTCGCGACCGATCTCCTGCAGCAGGGAGCCATCGGCCGGGTCGTCCACGTGACGATTCTGGCGCCTCACCGGCTCGGCAAGGCCGGCCGACCGGCCTGGTTCTTCGAGCGCGAGAAGTACGGGGGGATCCTGTGCGACCTCGGCAGCCACCAGTACGAGCAATTCCTCACGTACAGCGGAGCGGAGGACGCCACGGTGACGTACTCTGCAGTCGGCAACTTCAACAACCCGGACAAGCCGGAGCTGGAGGACCTCGGCGAGACCTGCCTCACGGCCTCCTCGGGGGCGCTGGGCTATGTGCGGGTCGATTGGTTCACGCCGGACGGCCTGAGCAGCTGGGGCGACGGCAGGACGTTTATCGTCGGCACCAAGGGCACGATCGAGCTCCGAAAGTACCTCGATGTCGCTAGGGACGCAGCCGGCGACCACGTCTACCTCGTCGATGGGAAAGGGGAGCGGCGCTTCGACGTCGCGGGCAAGGTGGGCTTCCGGTTCTTCGGGGAATTCATCCTGGACTGCCTGCAGCGAACGGAAAAAGCGATGACCCAGGCCCACGCCTTCAAGGCCGCAGAGATCTCCCTCAAGGCACAGGCCGCGGCG
>CAZGOX010000091.1:6518-7900 GCA_964527955.1 uncultured Opitutaceae bacterium
CGCATCACGGGGACACAGCTTCCCGAAACCGTGGCGCGGACGGAACCGTCGGCTGCCTTTGTCGCCGTCGCGCGCAGGCGGCTCGGGCGGCCCATTTCGACGCCCTGGCTGATGTCAAAGGCGAGCGTTCCCGGTCCGCTTTGCGTATGATGGACCAAGAGCGCGGCGAGTGTGGCATTGGCGCTGCCCGTAGCCGGATCCTCGCCGACCCCTGCAAGCGGGGCAAACATCCGGGTGTGCAACCGCCCGGAGTCCGACCGATCGCGGACATAGAGATGCACCTGAAACCTGTTCCCGGTGCCGGGAAACCGATTTGCCGCCTCGTGGAAAGCGGCAAGCACGGGAGAGGCCCGCCCCAAAGCCTCGCGGCTGGCGACCTCAGCGATCACGAACCCCATCCCGACACCCGCAAAGACAGGGACGTGAATTCCGACGGAAATCTCACTTGGCGCCAGGCCCGCACAGCCGGCCACAACCTCAGCGGGAATGCTGTCCCCAAGGTTCAGCGGCTGCGGCGCGGCAATCGTCGCGCCCATAACCTGCCCGTCCGGCCCCTTGAGCACATCGATGGATACAAGGCCCGCGATTTCCTCGAACACGATCTTACCGGTGAGCCGGGGCTCGAGGCGCGCGAGGACAAACGCGGTCCCGACATTGGGGTGGCCGGCGAAAGGCATCTCCCTTGCCGGCGCAAAGATGCGAACCCGGGCGGTATGGGTCGGGTCGGCCGGCGGCAGGACGAAGGTTGTTTCGGAATAATTGATTTCACGGGCAAGGCTCTGCATCTGGGCATCGCTCAGCCCCGACGCACGAGGGAAGACGGCCAGCGGGTTTCCGCCGAAGCGCTGTTCGGTGAAAACATCGACGGTATGGTATTCGTAGGAGGGCATGCCTGAGAACCTATGGTTGGCGCGGGAAAGGGGTCATGCCAAGTAAAGTGTGGTCGATTGTCCACCGGGTAACACCCCATGGTGCATGGACGGTTATAGGCGTACGCTCGTGACCTATGAAAAACGAACCATCATTCGAAGTGAAATCGGCCACCCAAGACAAGATCGAGGGCACGTCCAAGAATCTGGCGGGCAAGTTCAAGGAGGCCGCCGGCAAGGCGCTCGGGAACCCCCGTTTGGAAGCGCAGGGCGATGTCGATCAGGTCAAGGGCCACGCACAGAAAAAGGTGGGCGAGATCAAGAGCGCGTTCGGCCAGTAATTCCTCTCCCCATGCCTCAAGGCGACAAGTCCAGCTACACGGACAAACAGAAACGCCAGGCGGAGCACATTGAAGCAGGCTACGAGAAAAAAGGGCTCAGCACGAAAACCTCGGAAGCACGGGCTTGGGCCACCGTGAACAAGCTCACCGGCGGGGGCAAATTGAGCGGCTC
>CAZGOX010000091.1:8000-9379 GCA_964527955.1 uncultured Opitutaceae bacterium
GTAAAGTCGCGGAAGTGGTGCCGCACGCCGAGCGTCCGGAGCAACTCCTCCTTGCGCCCGATGCCGATCATCGGGATCCCGAGGATGTTGGTCGTCTGGACGTCCCACTGGCCGTCGCCGAAAAAGACGGCGGACGAGAGATCGAATCCGGCGCGGGTGGCCGCCAGGCGCACGATGTCCCGGCGGCGGGGCGTGTCGCTCGAGGTCGCGTGGGGGAAGTCGTCGAGCCTGATCCCGCAACACCCCAGCTTGAAGCGCGCCTCGGCCTCAAAGCCTCCGGATGCGATTGCGACGGGGCAGATGCCATCCTGTTTCAGCCGGCCGATGAATTCCACCGCGCCGGGCAGCGGCTGAAAGTCGCCGGGAAACTTCGGCTGCACTTCCCGGAGGAGACTCACGTAGGCGCGCACCATGTGCTCCTCCTTCTCCTTCGCGGCCGGGTCGCCGGCAAGGAGGCCGCGAACGATGGCCGCGCCCGTTGCCTCCTCATACTTCGTCCAGTCGATGACCTCGAGCGTCTTGCCTGTGGCCTCCTTGATGGCGCGGACAAAGCATCCGGTCTCGGCATTCTGTGTGTCACAAATCGTCCCGTCGTTGTCGAAGATCGCGAGCATGCCATCCGATTGGCGGACACAGGTGCAAAAGACAAGCAGGGCCGTCGACGCCGGCCCTAATTCTCGGCTGACATTGGCCTTGCTTCACCCAAGCTGCCTCGGCCCAGGCGCCCAGAGTTCGACCCATGCCCCAACTACGATTCAACAAGGACCCCGCGGTGGACAGGCTGCGATGGATCATGATCGCTGTCATGGTTGCCGGCGTCGTGCTCACCCTCGCCAGCCAGCCTCCGTCCTATTGGGGGCATCCGGATTCGGCGATCCGCGGGGATGGGTTGGGTGTCCACAACCCGACAAACCATTCCTTCGAATTTTTTCTCGGGTACGGCTGGCCGGCCTATCTCGCCTGCAGCGCCGCGTACTTGGCGGCGGCCCTCCTCCTAGTCTCTGTGCTGTCCCGCCGGATCGCGCTGGTCCTGCTGTTCACGGTGACCCTTGGCCACATCTATGCCGGCACCAACTGGCTGGCGATACGATGGCACGGCGGCATGCTGGCCTCGCCTGTCTATACCTTGGGCGTCGGGATTCCCCTGGCCGCCATTGTCGGGCAGGTTGGGCGCCGAGGACCGGAGCTCAACCGCCGCCTTGGCTGGATCGCAGCTGCTGCGCTGCTCACTGACATGAGCTGCACGCTCTTGGGCCAGCCAGCCAGCTATTGGTCGAATCCGGGAACCGCTTATGAGGGCAATGTCGTTTCCCGTTATTTTCTCGTTCACGGCTGGGGGGCATTCGCCGCTTACGATGTTGTCTATGCGCTCGTGCTTT
>CAZGOX010000092.1:0-4549 GCA_964527955.1 uncultured Opitutaceae bacterium
TGGTGGTCGTGGTCGTGGCCGCGGCCGCCTCCGCCGCCGCCGCCGAGGAAGATACATCCGGAAAGGGCCAGCTGAAGGGCGAGTAGCACCGCGAGCGTAACAAGTCTTGTTTGCATGAAGGTTTGGACTGGGGTTTTTCGGAGGATGTTCCGGGTCATTGCCGGAGGGCAGCGGGACTAGCGAAAGCGATATCCGAGGCCGACCAGGAAGATGTCCGAGTCCCGGTTGTAGTTGCTCACCACCCGGTCCCATACCACCCGGACGATCCAGGTGTCGGAAAGCTGCCGCGCGACCGTGAGCGAGACCATGGGCGCGACCGCGGCCGGGTCATTCAGGCCGACGTTCACCGCCTGGCCTGTGCTCACGGGGTGGTTGCGGTCGATGAACACATAGGGTCCGACGCCGATGCCGACGGAAGTGCTTTCGTCAAAAAACGTATTGACGGGCCAGAGCTGGAACGCGACCCCGCTCCGGCGGACGATCTTCGGGTCGCCCTCATAGATGAAGGAGGCTGTTCCGTCCAGATGCGGGATGATGCCCTGGCGGTACTCGGCCGCGCCGGCGAGGGCCTTTTGATTCAGGAACGTGTTCACCACGCTCTGGCCCCCGAAGACGGTGAACTGCGGCTCGGTGACGTACTGGGAGCCGGTGGCAGCGCCCTTGTCAGGCTGCGTGCCGACCGGGCGAAGGGCCGGCCCGAACCAGTAGCCCACGCCGATCATCGCCGAGTTGGTCTTGATGTCGCCCGACGGGTTGATGCGGTTGATCATGACCCGGTAGAACATGCGGTCGGACAGGTAGCCCGTGAGACTCAGGCTGAAGATCGGGGCCGTGCCATGGATGTCGTTTGAGTTGTTTCCGGCCAGCACCTCCGTGTCGAAATAGTAGTAGGCGCCGACACCGGCCGAAAGGGCGACTTGGCCGTCGAACAGCGGAAGGTTTCCCCAGGCTTCCCAGGCCGTGCCGTCCCTGTAGTGGCCGGGGAGATGGCCCTCATTGATGTAGGAGACCGACGAGGCGAGGTACTGGTAGAAGTCCTGGCGGTAGTCGAGCTGCCAGGCGTAGCTCGAGTGCTTGAAGGACTCCTCCGTGGTCTTCCCGAACAGGACGGACAACTCCTGCGCGTGGAGGCCCGCGCAGGCGCAGGAAAGGATGAGGGCCGAGATCTTCCATCGGTGGATCGAGTTATGCATGGTCGGTTGGGTGCCGGAGTCTGGGGCATGGCCGTCTGGGAGACGATGGGGTGTTGACCTGCCCAGGTTTGTCGCCCCGTATCGCTGCCGCCATGAAGCCCCGACACTGGCTTGTGAAGCAGGAGCCCGAAGCCTACTCTTGGGCGGATTTTGAGCGGGAGGGGCGGACGGCCTGGGAGGGCGTGCGCAATTACCAGGCGCGAAACAACCTGAAGGGGATGAAGCAGGGCGATCCGGTCCTCTTCTACCAGAGCGGCGACTCAAAGTCGGTCGTCGGGATAGCGGCGGTCGCGAAGGCCGCATTCGACGACAAGACGGCCGATGAACCAGGCTGGGTGGCCGTCGAGTTGAAGGCGGTCCGGGCTCTCGCCAAGCCGGTAACCCTGGCCATGGTCAAGGCGGACCCCTGGCTGGCGAACATCGCCCTCGTCCGGAACAGCCGGCTTTCGGTGATGCCGCTGGGCAGGGAGGACTTCGAGAGGATCGTCAGGCTCGGGAGCTGACGGGCCAGGAATCAGATCGCCGTGTCGATGATCTCGCAGGGGAGCGGACCATCGCCAGGGGCCGGATTGCCGCCGGCGAGACACAGGACCAGGGTCACAAGGCACACCGTGGCAAACAAGGCGACGCAGGCCGGCCAGGCGCCGTTCAGCCAGAACCAGGCGGGGAGCGTCGTGCCGAGGCTGCCGCCGACATAGTAGAAGGTCACATAGAGCCCGGCCGCGGAGGACCGGGCCCGGGTGGCCACCTTTCCGGTCATCACGGTGGCGGAGGACTGGGACACGAAGACCCCGGAGGAGAAGAAGGCGAGGCCGGCGATGACGGCCGGGAGCCAGGGGACCAGGGTGAGGAGGAGGCCGCTTACGTTCATCCCGGTCGCGAGGAGCGCCGTCCGCCGGAATCCGTTGCGATCGAGGAACCGTCCGGAGAGCGGCGTGACGATGCAGCCAAAAAGATAAATGAAGAAGACGCTTCCGAGGCCTGCAGTCCCGAGGAGAAACGGAGGCCGGACGAGATAGAAGTTTGCGTAGGTGAAGACGCCCACCAGGCAGAAGAGGACCGTGGAGCCCATGCAGCAGATCATCAACAGCCGGGGATTCCTGAGGTGCCCCCAGGTGTCGCGCAGGGACTGGAAGACGTGCTGGCCGGGGACAAAGTGGGTCGCCAGCGGCAGCCAGCGGCGGACCGCCAGGGCGCCGAGAAGGTCGAGGAGGCCCAGGATCACAAAGGCGGCGTGCCAGCTCCAGCGGGCCGCGATGATTCCCGTGAGGAATCTTCCGAGGAAGCCGCCGAAGACCGTTCCCGTCACGTAGGAGGACATCACGGCCCCCGTGCGGCCCGGAAACTCCTCGTTGATGTACGCGATGATGACGGCGATCACGCCGGGGACGAAGAGCCCCTGCGCAAAGCGCCAGAAGATCAGTGCCGGGAGGCTGCGGGCCGTGGCGGCAAGGAGGGTCGGGACCGCCATCGCGAAGAGCGAGGGGACGATCACCCTCTTCCTTCCGACGCTCTCAGCCAGCATGCCGGTCAACGGGGCCATGATGGCGACCGACAGGGTGACGGCACCCACCGTCAGGCTGACCTGCACCTCGGTGGCATGGAAGAGGCGCTGGAAGTAGGGCAGGAGCGGCTGGGTGCAGTAGACGTTGAGGAACGTGCAGGCTCCCGCGACCATCGCGGCGAGCACGGCCCGCCGGTAGTTGGCGTCGGGGCCCCCGGCGACCGGGGTTCGCGGGTAGTTTCGCACCTGCCTACCCGATGCCCTTCTCGTCGCCGATGGGGCGGAACACCGGGTTGTGCTGGAAGATCACGGCATTGGAGAAGATGGCGACCCGCCCGGTGGGCTTGAAATCGTCGCCGGCCCCGGTCAGCTCCCTGACGTAGAAGCGGACGGGGCCCACGTGCATCACGTCCCCGGTCACGCCGGCGATGGTCACGCGGTCGCCGGCGCGGAGGCCTGAGCGGCCGATCATGAAGAAGTACGCGGCAATCGACAGGATGATCGTCTGCAGGGCCACGGCGACGCCGGCCGTGATGACGCCCGCAAAGGTCGCCAGCGAGCTGAAGTCGCTGATGAAGCCGAGGAGGATGACGCCGGCCATGAGAATGCCGGTGACCACCCTCCGGACGAGCAGGAACTGCCGCCGGCGGCGCTCGTCGCGCACGTAGCGGAAGGCCATCCGGCTCCAGACGTTCGAGATCACGAGGACCAGCGCCAGCATGGCGAGGATCCCGCCGGCCCGGACGATGACGTCCGAGACCGTCTTTTGGTAGAGCTGGTGGACCGAGTCGCGCCACTGCGCGAGGTTGTTCCGGCACTGGTCGAGGAGCATCGACTCCTGGCGGACGGGCAGGGAGACGGCCATCAGCCCGGTGTACGCGGCCGAGAGGCCCTGCAGCCTCTGCTGGGCTGCGGCGAGCCTGTCTGTATCGGATGTATCGATACTTGCCGCAGCCTGCTCGCCCTGGGAGACGATCAGCCTGAGGTTTGCCCGGACGGGGTCCTGGATCCGGGAGAGCATCGACTGGACCCGGGCGGTTTCCGCGGCGAGGGCGTCGAGGCCGCGGAGGGTCTTCAGGAGCTGGAAGAGCGACAGGGTCCGCCGGATCAGGCCGCCCGTGTCGACGGCCGCCGGGGTCGGAAGCGAGACGCTTGTCGGCTGCGACCCGAACGCGGTGGGGACGGACCTTTGCAGGGCGTCGATCTGCCCGGACAGGGTCCCCATCGGATTGTCGCCGCTGGAGGCGTCGAGCATGTCCCCGAATTTCTGGAGGGAGTCCGCCATGGTGTGGTACAGGTTCGCCAGCGCGAGGAGCGCATCCCGGCGCGCCTTGAGCTGGGCGGCGGCGTCGGGGGTGGGGGCCGCGGCGATCCTGGCGTTCAGGGCGTCCACCTGGTCCTGCAGCTCGCGGATCCTGGCCGCGCGGGAGGCGGCGAGGCTGGCGATCTTCCCGCGGTTGGCGCTCGTCGCGGACCCCGGGGCGGGGCCGGCCTGCTGGCCCTGCATCACGATCGGAAGCTCTGCGCGCGCGGCGGCGAAGGCGAGCTGGACGGCCTGGTCGGCCATGCTCCGCTCATTGTCCCAGAAGAACTCCTCGGAGGGTTGGGTGATCCACTGGAGGCCGGTCTCCACCTCCCTGTTCCAGCGGAGGGTTTCGTTGAGGTTGTCGAGCATGACCCCGCTCGAGAGCGGCGGGGGCGGGGCCGACCGAAGCGCCGGCGCGAGGAGAAGGCCGATCGCAAGTAGGGGGAAGCGGGAGTGCATGGGTGCCCTGACCCTCCTAATTCCGGCGCCGGGGGCTTACAAGGGAAACCATTCGGCGAGCCGGGCCGGAAGGCGTTGGGCACTGGG
>CAZGOX010000092.1:4649-9376 GCA_964527955.1 uncultured Opitutaceae bacterium
GGGCGCTGTGGAGGATTGCCAACGGGCCCCCGACCGCCGATCAGTGGTCGGCGCCATGTCCTCCATACGGCAATCGCGGGGCTTCAGGGCCGTACTCTGGCTTGCCGGTGCAACGACGGTTCTCGCCGCGGTGCTTGCGGGGGTGCTGCTTGCGCCCCCGGTGCAGCGTGCGCTGGTCCGCCGCGCGCTTGTGTCGTCGGGTGCGACGGAGGTCCGGCTGGAAGGGTTTCATGCGACGCCGTTCGGTCTGGCCGCGGAGCGGATCGGATTCAGTCGCGGGCCGCTCCGAGTGGAGGCGCAGGGGCTCGAAATCGACGTGAGCCCGCGGGGATTCCTGCGCCGCCGACTCGAGGTGAGGAGGATCAGCGTGGGAAGCCTCCATGTGTCCTGGGATGTGGATGCCGCCTCCCGCCAGCCTGTGGCGTCGGGCGTTTCCGGAACCGGCCAGCCTGAGGCCGCCTTTCAGGGCCTGCTTGGGAGCCTGCGCCTTCCCGTTCCGGTGAGCTTGGGCGACGTGGAGATTCCGGCTGTCGTTGTCCTGGTCCGCGGAAAGGAGCCGGTTGCGGAGGTCCACTGCGACCTTGGCGGAGGAGGGCTGATTCCCGGAGGCGAGGGGCGCTTTACGTTCGGCATCACCGCACACGGGCCGGCGCTGGGCGCCGCCGGAACCGTCTTCATGCAGGGGACGTTGTCGGTGTCGGAGAGCGTCTCGGGGACCGTGTCCGGCCTCAGCGCGGAAACAGCGGTCAGCCTGCCGCAGTACAAGGCCATGCCGTTGCCTGTGCGCCTCGGGGTTGTGGTCTCGCCGGAGGCCGGCGGGGAATCGTACAAGGCCCACGCGGTCATCTCGGTTGATTCCGCTCCAAAGGATTCGCGCCTTGAGCCGCTCAGGGGGACGCGGTTGACGCTGGACCTCGCCAGGTCGATGGCGCCCGACGGGAAGGGACCGGGCCCCGTCGCGATCCTCAGCATCGAACACGTTCCCGTGGCACTCTCCATTCCAAGCCTTTCCGCGGCCGGCATCACCCTGGACCCGAGCGAGGCGTCAGGAGCATGGGATGTCCGGATGAAGGACGATGAGGTTGACTTCGTTTCCAGGGATCCGCTGGTCCTGGCTCCGCTCAGGATCAAGGGGCCCGGGCTTTCCGGAATCGGGACCTTCCGGCTCAAGGCCAGCCCCGGTTTTGCGGTCTCGAAGACTTCGGCGAGGATCCAGGTGCCGGGCATCAGTCTCGAGAGCGCCAACGGCCATGGGATCGACGCCTCGGCGGCCGCCTTTGTCAACTGGGGCGAAGCCCCGTTTGTGGAGGTGAACGCGTTCAGCGCCACGGTTCGCGGTCCGGCGGCCTCCCGCCCCCTGGGGAGCCTGAACCTCCTCCAGCCGCTGAGGATCGACCTCCGGGATCCTGCGGAAGCGCTCTCGGGGGCGCCCAAGGGAGACCTGGTCAGGATCACGGCACGGGACCTGCCGCTTGCGTGGATTTCGCGCTGGCTGCCCGGTCGGACGCTGGAGGGCAGGGTGTCCCAGGGAGAATCCGTGCTGTCCAATGCTCCCGACATGGGATTGTCGCTTGTCACGACGACACCCTGGCGGGCGATAGGGCTTCGCTTCACCCAACTGGGGAGGGTGCTGTTTCAAGGCAATGCCCAGGTGTCGCCGGCGGCGAGGTACGGGCCAAAGGAACAGTGGGTGAGGCTCGCCGACCTTTCGGCGGAGGACGTCAGGGGCTATCGCCTGGCGGGGCGGCTGGGCTTCGCCATGCGAAGCAGCGATGAACGAAAGAGCGGGGGGATCTTCATCGAGGCGGACCTGCCGCACCTGCCGTTCACCGGCATCCAGTCCGGCCCGTTGAAGATGGGGATTTCCGCGGTCGCGCACACGTTTCCGGGCGGAAAGGCCAGCCTCTCGCACTTTTCGGTCACGCTGGGTGGCGCGGGGGGAGAAAGCCTGGTCTCCATCTCGGCAGCGACGCCGGTGTCGATACGGCGGACGGACGGGGCCGAATGGCTCTTCAGCTCGCCGGAGCCGCTTCGTTTCCTCGCCGGGAGGATACCCCTGGCAAAGCTGAATCCCCTCCTCGCGTCGAAAGGGATCTCGATCAACGGATTGATTCCGGCCACCGAGCTCCAGCTCAGGCTTTCCGAACGGCGCTTTGTGCTTGAGTCCAAGGCGCCGCTCGCCGTGGCGAAGTTTCACCTGGAAAAGGGCGGATCCATCCTGGTCGACCGTGCGCTCCTGCGGGTCGGACTGTCCGCGGACCTGGGGCTGGAACACCGGCTGCTGCCTGCGTTCCAGATGAACGGCGGTTTGACGATCGCGCTGAAGGACGGATTGATTGCCGCCGAAGGATCGAGGATCGCGCGCTTCGACGGTCGGCTCAGGGGTTCGTTCGACGAGCGCGGAGGGGTCCTACGGGATGTCTCGGGGTCGCTTTGGGTCGATCTCGGGGCGCTCGGAAGGATGAAGGTGTTTTCCCATGCACCGCTTCCCCCAAAGGGCGAACTCACCGTGTCGCTGAAGAAGTCCACGGCGGCGGCGCACACGGTTGTGCTCGAGGCGCGCCTGGACCACCTGGTCGGCCGGGACGGGGTTGTTCGTCCGCCGCTCATCGTGGCCGGGAGGGCCAAGTGCGACCTCGAGCGAAGGATCGCCGGCTTCGGATTGCAGGCCACCCTCCTTGCCGAGCCCCGTCCGAGCGACCTTCACTTTGGGCTCAGGATGGATTACGGGAAACTCTCGGTGCTGGACCTGTCGTCGAAGCTGGAGGGCAGCTACGTGGATGTGGATGCCGTCCGAAACTTCGGGGCCGCGTTTTCGCCTGTCGTCCGCGCCGCGACACCGCCGGCTGCGCCTCCCGCACCGGCGGCGGGGCCGGCGCCCGGCCCCAAGCAGGGTTCCGCGGTCGTGAAGACCCTCCTTGCACGGGCGGGAGCCCCGGCCCACGCGGAGGGCGGACCGCCTTGGGGGCTGTTCCGGGGGCACTTTGTGCTGGCGATCCAGACGATTGTGCTGAAGCCGTACACGGTCCTTGACCTCGGCGGCCGGCTCGATGCGACGGAGGACAGCCTGGCCCTGACCAGGCTTTCGGGAAGGACCCTCGACGGCAAGTGGTCGGCGGACCTGTCCGTAAGGCACGCCGGCGGCGACCCTGGGGGAGCGGAGGTTTTCCGAGGGCATTTCGATCTTGTGAAATTTGATGCCGGCAAGGCGGCCCGAATGAGATTCAAGAACCCGGCTGCCGGAGTGGACGGCCGCCTCGACCTGGACGTGACGGTGGCAAGCCAGGCCGACGACTGGCAGGGTCTGGTTTCCCGGGCGACGGGAACATTCTCGCTGGTCGGCCACGGGGGTCGCGTCCGGCTCGCCCTTCCCCAGGAGGAGTCGATCTCCAGCGCGTTGATCCTCGGCGGCACATTGACGTTCTCGAGCGAGCTTCGGGCCCTGGGGCGCCTGATTCCCCGGCTGACCCAAATGCCGTTCGACCGCCTTGAGGCGACGGGCACGCTCGCGTCGGACGGCAGGCTGGAACTGAAGCAGCTGCTGGTGGAGGCACCGGACCTCAGGCTGGTCGCCGTGGGTTCGATCGCGAATGCCAAGTCGCGCGACCTCGCGGGCCAGCCGCTGGCGGCCCAGGCGACGCTCTTTGCCAGGAGCGATCTGGGAATCATCCTTGCGGGCATGCACCTGCTGGGCCGGGCCGGCGCGGACGGGTACCGTGCGATGAACCAGCCGTTCCTGGTCGGGGGCAACGTGGGCCAGCCCGACTTGCACCCGCTCTACGACCTCCTCGCAAAGGCAGTGGACGGATCGTCGGGGTCCTGGGGACTTCTGATGAGGGAAGTCCGGGCCAAGGTTGCCAAGGCGCCATCCAAGGGGTCCTGACGGCCATGAATCTCTGCACGTGCCAGCCCGGCTATGAGGCGATCCTGGTCCTGGAACTGGAGGCTCGCGGCGCGAGGCCCGTCGAGCAGGGGCCGGGCTGGGTGCTGGTTGAACCGGGGCCTGCAGGCGCATGGGATGCGGGACCGGGGGCGGCGTACCCCCATCTCGTCCTAGAGCGGGTCGCAGAGCTCAAGGGGGAGAGCGTCAACGTGCTCTCCCACGCGATCCTTGATTTTCTGGCGGCGAGCCTCGAGGGGGAGCGGATCGAAAGCGCCTGGCCGTGCGTGTTTGGCGGCGCCGTTGAACCTGAGGGACTGGGGCCGCGCGTGCGGTCGGTCGAAGCCTCCTTCGCAGAAATCCTGAAGAAAAGGCTGGGGCGGCTCGCCAGGCTGGCATCGCCCGCCGTGCCAAAAGGGGTCGGTCCCGCGCGCGGGCTTTTTGTCTGGTTCACCGACTTCGGCCGGGTATTCGCAGCCAGGGACGCGTGGCGGAACGGCCAGCGGAGGATGGCCGACGATCCCAAGGCGCCCTCGAGGTCCTACCTGAAGGTCGAGGAGGCCTACGGCATCCTGGGATGCGAGCCCGCGGCCGGGGAGGCCGTCTGCGACCTCGGGGCCGCGCCCGGGGGCTGGAGCTACAGCGCGGCAAAGCGGGGGGCGCGGGTTGTGGCCGTCGACAACGGACCGCTGAAGGGCGGGGCGCTCGAAAATCCCGGGATCGAACACAGGAGGGAGGACGCCTTCGGGTATGTTCCGCCGCACGGCGAGTCATTCGACTGGCTCTTCTGCGACCTGGTGGAGAGCCCGCAGCACGTCCTCAAGTCGATCGTCGAGCCCTGGCTTGC
>CAZGOX010000093.1:0-9376 GCA_964527955.1 uncultured Opitutaceae bacterium
CGATTCCGACCGCCAGCGTCAGGACCGAGACAAAGGTGAAGCCCGGCGACCTGCGGAGGCTGCGGAGTGCGAACTTGATGTCATTCATGGCAGGGAGGAGCTCCAGTCGAAGGGAAAGCCGATTGGACCTTCGGATTCAAATGCATGGGCCGTGCCATGGCTTGACAAGGCCTTCAACCAATTACGAATTAGGATATTACATAAGTCCTGTTGGAATGGGAATCCCGGCGTTTGCCCATCCATGGGAGGCGACCATCCCGATTCTGGGACGGTTCAACGGGCCCGGCTTATGCCAGGCATAGGGCTTGTCGGCGGGAGTACGGGGCCCAGGCTTGGGGGATGCCCGGACTTCCCACGCTTGCCGAAATCGAGGCCATCGCCGCGGGAATCGACTCTGTCGTGCCTCCAACCCCGCAGTACTCCTGGCCGCTGCTCAACGCGCGCGCGGGCTGCGAGCTTTGGGTGAGGCACGAGAACCACACGGAAATTGGCGCCTTCAAGATCCGGGGTGCGCTGAACTACATCAACCGTCTCGTGGCCCGGGAGCCGGGAGTTGCCGGGGTCATCGCGGCGACCCGCGGGAATTTCGGGCAGGCGGTGGCCTTCGCCGCCGCGAGGCACGGGCTTTCGGCCACGATCTTGGTTCCGCACGGCAACAGCGTGGAGAAGAACCGGGCGATGCGCGGGCTGGGCGCGGAACTGATCGAGCATGGCGACGACTTTCAGGCGGCGCTCGTGCGCTCGGAGGAACTGGCGCGGGAACGGCGGCTGCACTGGGTTCCCGCCTTCCACCGCGACCTCGCCTGCGGCAACGCGGTCTCGATGCTCGATTTCCTGCGGAAGGCGCCGCCGCTCGAGTTCCTCTTTGTCCCGATCGGAATGGGTTCGGGGGCGTGCGCGGCCATCGCGGCCCGGGACGCGCTTAAGCTCGGGACAAGGATCGTGGGCGTCGCCTCGGAGCGCGCCCCGGCGATAGCGCTGTCGCTCGAGGCCCGGCGCCAGGTCGTGCATCCCGCGTCGACCCGGATCGCCGACGGGATGGCCTGCTCGACGCCCAGCACCGAGGCCCTGGAGTTTCTACTGCGGGGCGTGGACCGGGTCGTGAGCGTCTCGGACGACGAGACGGAGGCGGCGATGCGCGCCTATTTTTCGGACACGCACAATGTCGCGGAGGGGGCCGCTGGAGCGGGACTGGCTGCCGTCCTCCGGGACAAGGCTGCCGTCGCGGGCAGGAGGGTCGGCGTTGTCCTCACGGGCGGAAACGTCGACGCGGACACCTTCGCCCGAGTCCTCTCGGCCGTCACTGGGTGACCGAATAGCTGTCCATCCTGAATTCCCTGCGGACGCCTCCCGTGGAAATGATCTCCCAGCCGTTCTGGACGCTGGTGAGCCTGGGGTTGTCGTACCACTTGGTCGTTTGGATCCACTTGAGGATGGCCGCGAGGTCGAGGGTCCCGGAGTCGACCTGGCTCCTTCGCAGGAAGGACATGCACGCGCCGCTGCCGCCCGTGCCCGTGTACACGTCATAGGCGACCCCGGCAATCGTCACGTTGGGGTAGGTCGTGTTCGGCGTGCCGTCCCAGTTGTAGGACCTTGCGATGGGGTTCGTGTGGGCCCAGCGGTTCCAAATCATGACCTCGTATTGGGTGCCGTTCAGCCAGATGTCGTAGGCCTGGTCGTACGAGCAGCCGTCCGGGTTCGTCACGCGGAAGCTGGTGGTGAGGATCCCGAGGGAATTCACGGGAATCGCCAGGTTGCCGTAGTCGATGTGGGGATAGGACTTGATGCCGTCGCCGACCTGGGTCGTGACCACGCCCCAGGCGCCGCCCGCGTCGGCCCAGACGGTCTCGGGTCCGGGATGTTCCCCCCACACGTCGTTCGAGACGGTGTATTTTCCGTCGGTCCAGGAGGCCCATTTGCCGTCGGCCTCGAAGGTGTGGGCCCGGCCGGCGAGGGGCAGCGCCGCGCATGCGATGAGGAATGAGAAGATTGATTTTGTGGGCATCCGGACTTGTTATGGCACTTCGCTTTCCCATGCACCCCAAAATTGCGATAGCGTTGGCTTTGGCCTTTGCCGCCGCGGCCCACGCCGCCGACAGCGCGCAGGCCCCCCTGGAGGTCCGCTCCCCCGACGGCCGGATTGCCGTGATCGTGAACACCGCGGGAGCCCTCGGCTACCGCGTGAGCGTCGACGGGACGCCCGTCCTGAACGAGTCGAGGCTTGGCCTGCGGCTGCGCGGCGGAGCCGTGCTCGGCGACGACGTGGAGCTGGTGGGCTCATCCCGGGCGGAGAGCGACACGACCTGGGTCAACCCGCTGGGCAAGCGCCGCGAGGTGCGCGACCACCACCGGGAGCTGTCGATGGCGCTGAGGCAGAGGGGCGGATCCGGGCTCGCGTTCTCGGTTGTGTTCCGGGTGTTCGACGACGGCGTCGGGTTCCGCTATGTGCTCCCGAAATGGGAGGGGCGGGACCGGTTCGTCCTCGATGAGGAGCTGACGCAATTCGCATTCACCACCGACAGCGTCTGCTATGCCGGCAACCACACCGATGTGCCGCCGGACGCCTACGACTCGAAGGGCGGATTCCACGGCTCGCAGGAGTGGGAGTTTCGCAAGCAAAGGCTTTCCGACCTCTCCGACGAAACCGTGACGGGATTGCCCATGCTGACCCGCACCCCCGCCGCTTGGGTGGCCGTCACAGAGTCCAACCTGGTCGACTGGGCGGGCATGTGGCTGGCCCGCGAGCCCCAGGAGGCGGGGACCACCGCCGTGACCTTGCGCAGCCGGCTTGCACCGCGCTGGGACGGGGACGGCCTCGTGAAGGCCTCGCTGCCGCACCCATCGCCGTGGAGGGTGCTCCTGATTGGCCGGGAGCCCGGCCGCCTGATCGAGAGCGATGTTGTCGTGAACCTGGCCGATCCCTGCGCAATCGCGGACCCGTCCTGGGTCAAGCCTGGCATGATGGCCTGGGACAGCTGGTGGTCCGGCATCGGGAAGAAGGACACCGGCACGATGAAGGACTTCATCTCGCTCGCCGGCGAGATGGGCTGGCCGTACCAGCTTGTGGACGGCGGATGGTATGTCGGCACGAAGAGCGGAACCCCGGACATCACGCAGCCCGTGCCCGCCATCGACATGAACGAGCTCCTCAGGTTCGCCGCCGAGAACAAGGTGCGGCTCTGGGTGTGGATCTACTACTTTGACGCCAGCCCGGGGGATGCCTACAGGAAGGCCTTCGCCCTCTATGAGAAATGGGGGTTGGCCGGCGTGAAGATCGACTACATGGACCGGGACGACCAGGAGATGGTCGACTGGTATGCCGACGTCGCCAAGTGCGCGGCCGAGCATCACCTCATGGTGGACTACCATGGGGGCTATAAGCCGACGGGGGAAATCCGCACCTGGCCGAACGAGGTGACCCGCGAGGGGATCATGGGCAATGAGTATAACAAGTGGAGCCGCCGCGTGACTCCGGAGCACCGGGTGACGCTGCCCTTCACCCGGTTCCTGGCGGGGCCGGGCGACTTCACGCCCGGCGGGTTTCTCAATCGCACGGTGGACCAGTTCCAGCCGCACGCGACCCCCACCCAGGTGCAGGGCACGCGTGCGGGCCAGCTGGCGCTCTTCGTCGCCTACGACAGCCCTGTCATGTGCGTCTGCGACCACCCGATCGACATCCGGGGCCAGCCGGGAAGCGACTTCCTGAAGATCGTCCCCACGGTGTGGGATGACACCCGGGTCCTTTCCGGTGTCGTGGGCGAGCACCTGGTGGTCGCCCGGCGGTCGGGGGCGGACTGGTACATGGGTGCCCTGAATAATGACTTTGTGCGGGTGAAGACGGTGAGCCTCGGTTTCCTGGGCGAGGGGAAGTGGCGGGCGCGTTGGTGGCATGACGCGCATGACAGCGGGGACAACCCGGAGCACGTCGAGATCGACGACACGGTGGTCTCGGCGTCGGACTCGATCGACCTGCACATGGCCCCGGGCGGCGGGGCCGTCCTCCATTTTGTCCGCACCGACTGAGAATTGGCCAATCATGCAGGACCGAACAGCCAGAAACGCCCGTGCGCTTGTCCCCGCCCTCCTCGGGGCGCTGGCGGCCTGCACGGTGTCGGCCGCATCGCACGATGTGACCTTCGCAACGTCGGCGTCGAGCGTCGAGGCCTACGACACTGTGGAGGTTTCGGCCTTGGTCTCGGCGCCGGTGGTCTCCAACCCGTTCACCGACGCGGACCTGTCGGGCTCCTTTGAGAGCGTGGACGGGAGCAGGAAGTGGGCGGTGGATGGTTTCTCGGATTCGAACGATGGAAGCGTCTACCGGATCCGATTCATGCCTCCCGCGCCGGGGAGCTACCGCTATGCCGTCACGTACCGGGAGCACGGCCTTGAGAAGGGTTCCACGGGGACCTTTCAGGCGATCGACGGGCATCGGCGCGGACTCCTGCGGGTCGACCCGAAGCATCCCTGGCACTTCATCTGGGAGGGAACGGGAGAGCACTACTTCTTCAACGGGACCACGGCGTACTTCCTGATGAACTGGAAGGACGAGCGGACCATAGCGTATTCCATCGACAGGCTCCACCGCCTCAAGGTGAACCGGCTCCGCATCACGATCGCGGGCCGCGAGGACATGTTCTTCGGCGAGCCGGTGATGAACGGCGGAAACTTCTCGACGTATCCGACCCCGTGGCCGGCCCGGAATGGCTTCGACATGTACCATCCGGGTTTCGACTACACCCGGTTCGATCTCCCGTACTGGCGCAAATTTGAGGACGGGCTGCGGTTTGCCCGGGACCGCGACATGACGGTGTCGCTGGTCCTGGACATGAATGACAACAAGGTCCACCCGGCGGCAGGGAGCGAGGACGAGCACCGCTTCATCCGGTACGCCATAGCGAGATTCGGAGCGTTCTCGAACATCACGTGGGACATGGGCGACGACTTGGAGCGCTACCGCACGGACGAGTGGACGCACGAGACGGGGACGCTGATCAAGGAGTGGGATCCGTACCGGCACCTGGCCACCAGCCATCCCGTCGAGGACGTGCACCAGGACAGGACGGCGCAGTGGTTCGACTTCACGTCCTTCCAGAACTGGTCGCGGGTCCAGCATGCCTACATGCTGGAGCAGCGCGCCAAGCAGCTGAAGACGGGGCGCATCATTCCGCAGACGAACGAGGAGTACGGTTACGAGGACCACTACCCCTTGTGGGCCCCGGGGCCGGGATCCGATTCCGCAGACGTGCTCCGGAGGACGGCCTGGGACATCACCATGGCGGGTGGCTACCAGACGTCGGGCGAGACCTGCAGGAGGGGGACGAACATCCTCCCCGACACCGGCGGCGGCTGGCTGAACGGCCGGGGCGACGACACGATGACGATGTTCCTTGGCTATGGGCACATGGTGGATTTTTTCACGGGCTTCGCCTGGTGGAGGGCGGACCCCCACGACGAGCTGGTCGACCACGGGAACACCTGTTTGGCTGAGCCTGGCAAGATCTACGCCCTCTACCTGCCGCACCCGGGCCATGTTACCGTCCAGCTGGAGCCGGGTCGCTACACGGCCTCGTGGTTCGGCTGCCAGACGGGCGAGAGAATCGCACTGCCGGAAATTGAGGGAGCCCAGTGGACCTCCCCGGACGCTCCCGACAAGAACGACTGGGCCATCCTGATCGTCAGGAAGGGCGGCTGAGGCCGGCACCGACCATGGCAAACGCAAGACCGGCCAAGATCTCCTGGCGATCCGACGTGAAGTCCCACGACTACCCGGCCGCGGAGTCGTATCTCAGTCTTCTCTACGGAGAGGACCAGGTCCGGGGCATGATCAAGCGGCTCAAGAATGTCCCGGTTGTGGAGTTCAAGGCGAAGGACATCTTCAGGGCCGCCCGGCTTGCGCTGCTGGGGGCGGACAATTCCCACGTCAAGGCGGACCTGGAACGGATGAAGGAGGGCCAGAAGCTCTCCCCGCTGCTCCTCGTGCGAAACGAGGAGATTGGACAGGTCGTGATCGCCGACGGCTACCACCGGCTGTGCGCGGTGTACTCGGTCGACGAGGACGCAACCATCCCCTGCAAGATCATCTGACCGGCCTGCGCGGGGCCGATCAATCCGAGTAGCGGGCCGCGACCGCCTCGGCGAGGGTCCTGCGACGGGAGGCGGCGTCCCAGCGCCTGGCGTTGGCGGCCGCCCGAAACCCGGCCCTGCGGTGGTTGAAGATGCGCAGCGCCTCGGACAGGTCGTAGGCCTCGTGGATCTGCACGAGGAACTCCAGCTTTGCCCGGAAGGGCAGGTGGCGAAAGTAGGCTTCCTGTTGCGCGGTCATCCTCACTGTAAGGAATCGGCACACCCTGGGAAAAGCTAAGTGCTGCTTCCATGGGTTCCCTCGGGGTACTGGGTGCATTTGAATCCCGTATGGGGACTCTCCGGTCGCTTTTCGTTCGCTAGGCCTCACACAGTCGACCTTCGAGTCCCCATCCGGGATTCAAATGCACCCAGTACCCCGAGGGGTTGACTTGAATAAAACGTTACGTAACGTTTTATCAATGCCCTACAACCCCCTCACAAAGAACCTGATCTTCCGGGCCCTGCGGCGCCTTGGCGAACTCGCCCAGGCCGAAGGAGTGACTCTGGAAGTGTCCCTTTATGGAGGGGCCGTCTTTACGTTGGTCTACGGATCGCGGGATTCAACCAGGGATGTCGATGCCTTGGTCCGACCAGCAGAGGCTGCCAACAGACTCGCCGTTCAGGTGGCCAAGGAATTGGAGCTGCCCGACGACTGGCTCAACGACAATGTCCGCCTGTTCCTTTCAGGAAGGGAGGCCAAGCGCCGTTTGGAGGGCGACGAATTTGGGCCGGGCTTGCGGGTTACGATCCCGACAGCGGCGTATCTGCTTGCCCTCAAACTTAGGGAATGCCGACCGCCTCTTCCCGGCTATGTCGGCGACTACGACGACATCCGCTTCCTCCTTCGAAAAATGGAACTCCGCTCTGTGCATGAAGTTGAGGCGGTGTTTGAGCGGTTTTTCCCCGGCGATGGGCTTTCCGTAAACCAGAGGGATGTCGTGGGGCAATTGCTCAAGGAGGTCGCCAAGCCATGAAGGACCGACCGTCAACGTTGGCCCAGATTGCCGACCGAACCGAGTCACTCGAGGATTTTGGCCGGAATCTGCGCGATTGGCTGCACGAATTGAGGCGCATTTCCTCACGCCCCCAAGTGCGCGCTGCAATAGCGGACAAGCCCAGGACGTTGCGCAGGAACTTCACCGGCGGCGCCGTTGCCGATGCGTGGCTTGCGGCCTACGCGGAACTTCTGTCCCAAAGAACTCATTCGAGGCCACCCGAATGGTCGTTTTCCCGCTCGCGAATCGCGCCTGAACCTTGGTTTGCAAATGAGTCTGGCAGCCTTGGCTCACGAATCCTTGCGCTCAGGGAGGCGCCCCTGGCTTTCAAGCGACGCAACCTCTACACTCATTCCGTGGAGCTGCCGCTACGATTGCGTGCAGGCCGCCCGGGCAAGTCGCCCAGTGAGAAACGGCGGGCCAATGCAGAGCGGCAGCGGAGATTTCGCCGGATGCGCAAGGCTGAGATGGACTCCCTTCGGGCCCTCTTGCGTTAAGCTGCATCCCGGGCCTTTGCGTTGCTCTATGATCATTTGATGGCAGCGTGTGGGAAACCCCATGATTGAGTCCCCCTCGTCCGGGCGTTCCCGCCCTCTGCTCGCGCTTGCACTTTGCCTTGGTGCCGCCCCCCTGGGCGCCGTCGAAAAAGTGGCGCCGATGGTTCCCGCCTATGCAGTGACCGACAAGTACGTGACCAGCCCGACCATGCTGGTGCGGGCGGGGGCCGATGGGCTGATCCGCGAAATCTGGTCGGGTATGGATGCCGTCCGGATGCGCCACGTGCCGCTCTTCCTGGAGACGGAGATCTACGGTGAGATCCGAAGCGGTGGAGGAGGGTGGACCGACCTCAGGACGCTGAAGTATCGCAACGACGGCACAAGGCCCGGCCACATCCTGCTCACCTCCGAGGACGGGCGGGTGAAGATCGAGATCATGGCGCGGAGAAAGGCCGCGCTGAGCCCGATCTTCGTCCGATACTCGTTTTCCTCGCTGGTCGACTTCCGGTTGACGGCGCGCTTCCAGCGGCCGGAGTTCACGAAGTCGGAGAGGGCCGACGACAGTTCAGGATATGCGGAGTTCACGATCGCGTGGAGGGACCAGAACGCCGTGTTCACGACGTCGGCCGGACCAGATCTTTACCTTGCGACGCTGCCGGCTGGACGGACTGTGTCGATCGACGGGACGGGCACAGTGAAGGAGGTGGACTCGACGTCGGAGGTCATCCTGTGCATCGACGCAACCGAAGCCAACATTCAAGGTCCGGCTGGGAAATCCATCGTGGATGCTTGGCGGGGTAACCTCGGAGGATACACGGATACGGAGTATAGCCGAGCTGTGGATCACGTGTCGCTGGTGAGCGACAACCCCAAGCTCGACAGACTGTTTGCGTATTCCATCGATGCGATCGAGTCGCACCAGTTTGCCTCGGGAAACCTCCTCGCCGATCTCTTCTTTTATAGGGATTCGTGGATCCGGGACGGCTCGTACACGATCATCGGCCTGTCCCTGGCGGGCAACTACCAGGCCGCAGAGCGTTTCTTTGCCTTCTGGGACGCGAACCGGAACTCCTATGTGGGCGGCGAGCGGGAGGCGCAGCAGCCTGCCATCGGTGTGACGGCGATGTGGCTCTACTCGCGGCTCGCCCCGGATGGGACGTCGTTCCTGAAGACGCACTGGTCGTGGGTGAAGGAATACTGCAACCACTGCGCGGACCGCGTCGGCAAGGAGGGCATGATGAACGTGGCTGAGGAGTGGATTTGCTTCATTCCGTCCCCGGCCACCTGGCCCAACGCCGAAATCTACGGCGGGCTTCGCGCCGGGGCAAAGATTGCCAAGGCCCTCGACCAGCCCAAGGAGGAGGCCGAGTGGACCCGGGCTGCGGACAGGCTCAAGGCGGCCTTCGACGCGACGGCCTACGACAAGGCGACGGGGAAGTTCATCCCGATGGCGGGAAAGCCCGGGGAAATCTTCCGGGACGCAGAGTTCCCGCACCAAGAGAGCAGGAACGGGCCCACTCGGGACGATAGGACTGATTCGGGCATGCTCATGGTCTCGAGGATGGAGGCGTTCGGAAGAGGGGAGGGCATCGTTCCGGTGGATGATCCCCGCTTCACTTCGACACAGGACGCGATCCGTCGCGACCTCGAGAACCCCGACCACTCTATCTTCCGTTTTGGCCCGAACCCAACCAGTCCCCACGCCCCACAGGGCGAGCTCGACACCTGGCCGATCAACACGGCGTGGGCGGCGCAGGACGA
>CAZGOX010000094.1:0-9343 GCA_964527955.1 uncultured Opitutaceae bacterium
AGCCAGATGGCCAGCGCCTCGTTCCCCGAGAGGCACGACGACCAGCTCCAGACCTGCTTCAGCGCGTTCCTGCGCAGGAATGTCGACACCCGCGTCGTGGACGTGGGCCGCAGCGCCCTCAAGTACAAGCTCTTGATGCTTCCCGGCGTGGCACTCATGGACGCAGACGCAGCAGAAAAGATCAGGGACTATGTCAGGGACGGCGGCACGGTCGTCATGACAGGCTACTCCGCCATGGTGGACGAACACGGGCAGGTCTTCTCGATCACCCATCCGGGCAGGTTGAGCAATGTCTTTGGCATCCGCGTGGGCTCCTTTGAGGAGACCAGCGTCCTCAACGAGCTGTCGAGGGACGGTTCGAAGGGAAATCGGCTGCATGTCGCGTACCTGGGCCGCGAGCTCTCATGCGAGTCGCCCCGCATCGACGTGATCGAACCCGGGAGCGCGAGTGTGCTCGGCATCGTCACAAGCCTGGACAGGGACTATCCGATCATCACCGCGAATCGCTATGGCGCCGGCACAGCCATCTATGTCGGACTTCCCGCAAGGGAGGAGATCCTGGGGCCGGTGATCGACGGACTCCTCGACAAGCTGTCGATCGACCGGGGACCGCAAGCCCCCGCGGGGGTCATGGCCCGAGCCATCGACGCCAGGCACATCCTCTTCCTGAACCTCGACGGCCAGTCGAAAAGCATCCGGCTCGGGGGACACTCCCGGAGCCTCCTGAAGGACCGCGAGTACACGGGCGGATTCGAGCTCGGACCTTTTGAGCCCGATTTCGTGGAGACCGAGTAGGTCCCGCTCGGTGTTTGGCAGTTGCCTCCTGATTAGCCACATTGACCTGCTTCCCCATTTCGAGGATTGGGCTAAGCCAATAAAGCATTGCATTTGCGGCGATAGCTGCCAGTTTTGCAAGGATGATTAGGCGCCACATTCATGACCAATTGATTGAGGCCATCGACCATAGTCCCGCGGTTGGGTTGCTCGGGCCGCGCCAGGTGGGCAAGACGACACTTGCACTGGAGATTGGGGAAACGCGGCCTTCGCTCTATCTGGATCTGGAATCTCCCGCCGACCGGGCAAAGCTGGCGGACGCCGGGCGCTACCTGACCGACCACGAAAACGAGTTGGTCATTCTCGATGAAGTGCATCGTGCGCCCGAGATCTTTCAGACATTGCTCGGGCTGATCGACCGCGGGCGGCGGCGCGGCAAGCCGGGGGGGCAATTCCTGCTCCTCGGTTCAGCCTCGATCGATCTGCTCAAACAGTCCGGCGAAAGCCTTGCCGGGAGGATTTCCTATCTGGAGCTGGCGCCTTTTGACACACTCGAAGTGGGTGCCGACAAGATGGATCATCTGTGGGTGCGTGGCGGGTTTCCATCGAGCTTCCTTGCGACCAGCGACCGGCTCAGCCTTGACTGGCGCGAGGATTACATCCGCACCTATCTGGAACGCGACATTCCGCAGTTCGGTTCACGCGTCCCCGCCGAGACACTGCGGCGTTTCTGGACGATGCTCGCGCACAACCAAGCGACGCTGCTCAACGCGGCCACGCTTGCGCAGGGGCTGGGAGTGGACGGCAAGACGGTGGTCCGCTATCTTGATTTGCTGGTCGATCTGCTGCTCGTGCGCCGATTGGCGCCGTGGCATGGCAACGTCGGCAAGCGTTTGGTCAAATCGCCAAAGGTGTATGTGCGCGACAGCGGCATAACCCACGCGCTGCTCGGCGTCGGCAACAGGGAACAATTGTTGGGGCACCCGGTGGCGGGGCCAAGTTGGGAAAGTTTCGTGATCGAAACGCTGCTCATGGTCGCACCCCGCGGCGCGGAGGCCAATTTTTACCGGACGGCGGCGGGCGCGGAAATCGATTTGGTCCTCACCCTGCCTGGCGGTGCGTTGTGGGCGGTCGAAATCAAGCGCAGCTCAGCGCCCAAATTGGAACGCGGCTTTCATATCGCCTGCGCCGACCTGACACCGAACAAGAGATTCGTCGTCTACCCCGGCAATGAGCGCTTCCCGCTCGACACCAACACCGATGCCATCGGCCTCGCCGCTCTCGCACAGATGCTTCTCGCCACGAATGCAGCGCCTCTGTTTGACACACAACCCATTACTCCCGAGTAAGTAACAGTCGCACCGGACACAAGAAGAAGGGTGACCCCGTGGGCGGGCACCGACCCGCCGAACCCGTCCTCCGCGGGCGCGATGTCCCGATGCTGCCATAGGTCCCTCAGGACCGCCGGCTTTGACTGACTGCCAAGCTGGTCCCAGGTGAAGGACACGGAAGCCTGCTGCGATCCGCGGTTGAAGACCCCTACCGCCCTGGCTCCGCCGTGAAGCTGCTTGGACCAGACTTCCACCGCCCCTTCGGCGAAGACGCGCGTTCCCTGGAGGCCGAGCGAGTCCTGGTCGACGGCGATGACCTCGCGATTGGTCAGAATTTCTCGGGTAGCCGAACGTAGCTGAGGGCACATTTCATGGAATATCTGCCACTCGTAACCATTTAATGGACACCAACAAAAACCAACACCCAGTAGGCACCCAATTTTAATCCCCTGGCGTGCACGTAGTCCGCCAGGGGGAGGCGTCGGCAGCACAGCCGGGACGCCAAGGTCCCCCTCGGAAACGCGCAAGGCGACGGCCTCCTGCCTTCCTCCCCCGTCATACGTGATGAGGACAGCGAGCTTGTCGCCGACGGGATGGACGTGGAACGTCCAGCCCCAGTTGATCCTGAAGACGGCGTCCGGGCCGTCCATGCGGGCTCCGCTGATGGGGATTTCGACCGCATTGTTGGGATAGACGCTCCCCCCGATTCGTGCGCCGTCCTGGCGAAGGACAAAAAACGTGTCCGTGCGAAAATTCCTGAACGCGAGGCAAACCGCTGTTCGTGATTCACGCCAGCCAGTCTCGACCCGTCCCCAATGGTTGCAAGTCCCCTTGACTGGATGGCCCGCGACCGGTGGCATGTTCGGCGTGGCACCCCCTTGCCAGCAGGTCCGAATCCCCGTCGAGGCGCTGGGTGTCTCGCGAGAGTCACCCGTCATCCCGCTGTCGGACGGCGCATCAATCCTCGCGGGCCGGCAGCAGGTGCTGGTTCAGTATGTTTCGGACCGGATCGTCCATGTTCAGAAGTGGCTTCCGGGGGAGACTCCCACGAGGCCCAGCCTTGTCGTCCCAAGTCCCCCCTCCCTCCCGGGAGGTGCCCTCGTCGAGGTCGACGGCGACCACGTTTTGATCAAGTCGGGCGCCCTCAGGACCGAGGTCTCGCTTAAGACGGGTTGCGTCGTCGTCCTCGATCTCGACGGCAAGGTCCTCGTGCGCGAGGAGGAGCCCTCCGTGATCGAACCCGTGTCCGTCGCCTTTGAATCCAGCGCCCGGAGCGTTTCAACCCGCTTCGCGCTCGAAGCCGATGAGGGCATCTACGGCCTTGGGCAGCATCAGGACGGACTCATGAACTACCGGGGCCACTCGGTTACCCTGGTCCAGGCAAACACGCAGTCGTCCAACCCCTTCCTCCTTTCGACCAAGGGCTACGGAATCCTATGGGATAACTACGCCAAGACCGTTGTGGCCGACGATGAACGTGGCTGTTCGTTCTGGTCGGAAGTCGGCGACTGCGTCGATTACTACGTGATTTTCGGGGGGAGCATGGACGGTGCCGTGGCCGGATACCGTGAACTCACCGGCCAGGCGCCGCTCTACGGGCGCTGGGCCTACGGCTACTGGCAGAGCAAGGAGCACTACGAGGACCGCGAGGAGCTGCTCAAGGTCGCCGCGGAGTACCGGCGGCGCCAGATTCCCATCGATAACATCATTCAGGACTGGGACTACTGGGACGGCCGCGACCACTGGAATCAGCTTTTCTTCTGGGACAAGCTGTTCCCGAGGCCGGAGGAGATGATCGACATCCTCCACCGGGAAAACTTCCACTTCATGGTCTCCATCTGGTCCGGCTTCGGGCCCGGCACACCCGTGTACCAGGACATGGAGAGGCGGGGTTTCCTCTACCCCACGGTGGGATGGGCAGGCTTCAGGTACTTCGATCCCTACAACCAGGCGGCCTGCGACCTGTACTGGGACTACATCAGGAGCGGCCTCTTTTCCAAGGGAGTGGACGGCTGGTGGATGGATTCCACCGAGCCCGACATCGTGAACGCCCTGACCAAGGGCGCCGAGGAATATGAGATGAAGCGGGTGGGCTCGAACCACCTCGGAAGCTTCTCGCGCTACCTGAACACCTATCCCCTGTTGGCGACGGAGGCGGTGTACAGCCGCCAGCGCAGGGACACGGACCAGAAGCGCGTGTACATCCTCACCCGTTCCGCGTTCGCGGGCCAGCAGCGGGCCGCGGCGACGACATGGTCGGGGGACATCGGCGCAAGCTGGGACATCTATCGCCGGCAGATTTCCGCAGCCCTGAATCACAGCATGTCCGGCATCCCCTATTGGACCTTTGACATCGGCGCGTTCATGCTGGCCAGCTATGGAGGCGTCTTCGTGGACGGCGGCAAGGATCCCGCGTACCAGGAGCTCTACACGCGCATGTTCCAGTTCGGGGCCTTCTGCCCGATCTTCCGTTCGCATGGATCCGAGACGCCCCGCGAGATCTGGGAATTCGGGCCGTTCACGGACGTCCTGGTCGACTTCGACCGCCTGCGCTACCGGCTGATGCCCTACCTCTACTCCACCGCGTGGCGCGTGACCAGCGAGGGCTACTCCCTGATGCGCGCTCTGCCGATGGATTTCCCCGGGGACCGGGCGACCCATGGGATCGACGACCAGTTCCTGTTCGGCCCGTCGGTGATGGTTTGCCCGGTCACCCAGTATATGCTCCACCGCCCTCCGGAGCGCAGCGTGCCCGTCCCTCCGGACCGATTCAGGACCCCGGACGGGAATCCCGGCCTGGAGGCCGCCTATTTCGACGACGATCACTTCGGCCACGAGGTGCTCCGCCGCAGGGAGGCGGACATTTCGCTGGACTGGTACACCGGCTGGCCGTCCTTCATAAAGGACGCGAAGTTTTCGATGCGCTGGGAGGGGAAGCTCATCCCTTCGGAATCCGGCCCGCATCGTTTTCACGCCAAGAGCTTCGGCCCCAGGCTGCTTCAAATCGACGGCCGGGACCTGAAGTACACCTACCAGTCGGTCGAGGCGGTCACCGAGCCTGTGCAGCTCGAGGCAGGGCGCGAGTACCAGTTTTCCTTCGCGACCTCGAACGCAGCCCACGGCGCGTTCCGGGCCCAGCTGTTCTGGAAGACACCCTCCCAGCTTGCGGCCGAGAGAATCCAGGAAGACAGGCCCCAGACGCGCGACGTCTATCTGCCCGCCGGCGCCGACTGGATCGACTTCTGGACGGGAACCCTGCTCAAGGGCGGCCGGCGCATCGTGTCCCCGGCGCCCATTGAACGCATTCCCCTGTTTGTTCGCGCCGGGTCGATCCTCCCGATGGGGCCCTTCGTGCAGTATGCCTCAGAAAAGCCCCATGACCCGGCGGAAATCCGCATTTATCCGGGAGCCGACACCGAGTTTGTGCTCTATGAGGATGAGAATGACACGTACCACTACGAGAAGGGCGTATATTCAACGATCCGGTTCACCTGGCACGACGCCACAAGCACCATGGTCGTCGGCGCCAGGAAGGGAGACTTCCCGGGAATGCCCAAGCAGCGCGTATTCAACCTGGTCCTCGTCCGCCCTGGGCATGGGATCGGCCTTGGAGATCAGGCAACCCCGGATGCGGTCGTGGCCTTTTCCGGAGACATGGTGACCCTGCGGCTCTAACAGGCCCGGGAGCCTGGATCCTTTTCCCCGATGCTTCCCCTGCGCTCTGCCGCCCTTTTCCTCTCACTCCTTTGCCTTGCCCACGCTGCAAGGGCCCTACCCTCCGGGGAATCGTGGGACTCCCCTCACATGGGCAACCCCGTGCTTCCGGGCTATTTCGCGGATCCGTCCGTCCTTCAGTTCGGGGGGAAGTTGTACGTGTACGCGACCATCGATCCCTGGGGCCAGCGGACCCTTGGCTGCTGGGAATCAGCTGACTTCAAGCACTGGACATTTCGCTCCCTGAATTGGCCGACCAAGGAGGCGTGCACGAGCCCGACTTCGAAGGCGGACTCGATGGTGTGGGCCCCCTCTGTTGTCCGGATGCCCGACGGGCGTTTCTTCATGTACGTCTCGTGCGGGAGCGAGGTCTGGGTGGGCAGCGCGGCCAGTCCCCTCGGCCCCTGGGCCGATGCGAACGGCGGCAAGCCCCTGGTTGGGCGGGATTTTGACCGCACGTACCACATGATCGACCAGGAGGCCTTCGTCGACGACGACGGCAGCGTCTACCTCTACTGGGGGTCGGGCTGGAACTGGGTCAATGGGCGGTGCTTCGCCGTGAAACTCAAGGCGGACTTCGTGTCCTTTGACGGCCCCGTCCACATCGTGACTCCCCCCAACGGGCACTATTTTGAGGCGCCCTTCATGGCAAAGAGGTTCGGCAAGTACTTCCTGATGTATTCCGGCGGGAAGACGATCAGCGACACCTACTGCGTCCACTATGCCGTGGGAGCCACCCCATTTGGCCCGTTCACGGAGGGCTCAAATTCGCCCATTCTGGCAACCGATAGGACCCGTGACGTTGTCAGCCCGGGGCACCATGCGGTCTTCCGTTTTGCCGGCCGCGACTACATCGCGTACCACCGCCACCGCCTGCCCTTTGTCGACGGGACGGCGTTCCGCCAGGTCTGCATGGACAACATCGTCTTCCGTCCGAACGGCCGGATCGAGAACGTCTCCCCCACCCACTTGGGGGCGGAGATTGTCCGAGGGCGTGCCGACCCGAGAAACCTGGCAATCGCCGAGGCCGGCGCATCGGCGACCGCCGCCAGCCAGATCGATGCCTTGCATGGGCCGGAATGCGTCCTGGACGATAACTATGCCACAAGATGGGAGCCGGCAGCAGGAACCAAGGTCAGTTGGCTGCAGTTGGACCTAGGCGCACCCAAGACACTACGAAACAACGAAATAAGATTTGAGTATGCCTGGAAGCCGTACCTGGTCGCCCTGGAGGTCTCCATCGATGGCAAGGCGTGGCGGGTACTGGTGGACCACCGGGCGGACGGCGGGGTGTCCGGCTCCCCGGTCATTTTCGAAACTCCAGTAACTGCTCGCTTTGAAAGGCTCATCCTCGCAGACTTACCAACCGGCGAATCACCTTCGGTCTTTGAGTGGCAGGTATTCTAATCCAAATACGGCCCAAATGACGTGGTTTTGTCGAATTTCTGGATGCAGGAAGTTATCAAATAAACGTCAAAATTAGCGGTTTTTTGGCAAAAATTGGCCGTTTTTGGTGATTTTTGACGTTTTTTTGGGTTTTTTGGAAAACTTGCAAAAACTTATGTTGCGTGTGGCCCACAATACTTTTGAACGCCTAGCTCCCGGCATCAACTAACCAAGGCCAGCATTCAACTTTCAACCAGTCTCCCACCTTTGGACCTAAAACAGATCAAGCAAGTCATCGAGCTCATGAAGCGCTCGGAGCTCACGGAGTTCGCGGTCGAGGAGGAGGGCTTTAAGCTCAGGATCAGGCGGGAACCACACGGTCTGCCCATCGTCACGGCAAGCCACCCCCAGCCCATCCAAGCACCCCCGGCCCAGCAGGCCGCGCCGCCGCCGCCAACGGCCCCCGTTCAGCCGGTGACCCCTGCCCCCGCCGCAGACGAGGTTGGCGTCACGTACGTCAAGTCCCCGATGGTCGGCACGTTCTACAGGTCGCCGTCGCCGGACAGCAAACCCTTCGCAGAATTGGACTCCAAAGTCTCGGAAAACACCGTGGTCTGCATCATCGAGGCCATGAAAATCATGAACGAGATCCAGGCCGAGGTGACCGGGACGGTCGTCGAGGTGCTCGTCGAGAGCGGCCAGCCGGTCGAGTACGGCCAGCGCCTCTTCAAGATCAAACAGGGCTGAGCAGGATGATTCAAAAAGTCCTGATCGCCAATCGCGGAGAGATCGCCCTCCGGATCGTGCGCGCCTGCCGGGAGTTGGGGATCAAGACCCTCGCCGTCTATTCGGAGGCCGACGTCCAGTCCCTTCACGTCCAGCTCGCGGACGAGGCCATCTGCATCGGGGGAGCACGGAGCAGCGACAGCTACCTGCGTGCCGACCGGATCATCAGCGCCGCAGAAATTGCCGACGCCGACGCAATCCACCCCGGCTACGGATTCCTTTCGGAGAACGCCAAGTTTGCCGAGCAATGCGAGTCGTGCAAAATCAAGTTCATCGGCCCCAAGTCGACGTCGATCAGCATGATGGGGGACAAGGCCGTGGCCAAGGAGACGGTCCGCAAGGTGGGCGTGCCGATCGTTCCGGGCAGCGACGGCCCGGTCGACAACGAGGGGGAGGCCGTCAGGGTCGCGAGAAAGATCGGCTACCCGGTCATCATCAAGGCGGTGGGCGGCGGCGGCGGGCGCGGAATGCGCATCGCCCACAACGATGTCTCCTTTGCCAAGGAATTCCACGTGGCCCGGGGTGAGGCCGAGAAGGCCTTTGGAAACGGCAGGGTGTACATCGAGAAATACATCGAACGCCCGCGCCACATCGAGTTTCAGGTCATGGGCGACTCCCATGGCCACATCGTGCACCTGGGCGAGCGCGACTGCTCGGTGCAAAGGCGCCACCAGAAGCTGATCGAGGAGTCGCCCTCCCCCTTCCTGACTTCCGACGTCCGAAAGAAGATGGGCAAGGCGGCAATCCGGGCGGCGGCCGCCGCCGAGTACGAGAATGCCGGCACCGTGGAGTTCCTCGTGGATGCGAAGGGCAACTTCTACTTCATCGAGATGAACACCCGGATCCAGGTGGAGCATCCCGTGACGGAGGAGGTCACGGGCATCGACCTGGTGAAGCAGCAGATCGCCATCGCAAATGGGGACAAGCTCCCCTTCGACCAGGGCGACATCAAGGTCACGCGGCACTCGATCGAGTGCCGCATCAATGCCGAGGACCCTTCCCGGAATTTCACGCCCTCCCCGGGGACGATCGGGCTCTATTACGCGCCCGGGGGCCCGGGCGTTCGCATCGACAGCCACGCCTACAGCGGGTACACCATTCCGCCCTTCTACGACTCGATGATCGGGAAGCTGATCTGCACGGGAAAGACGCGGCACGATGCCCTGGCCACGATGCACCGTGCCCTCTCCGAATACCTGATCCGGGGGGTCAAGACGACGATCCCCCTCCACAAGGCCATCATGTCGGACCCCATCTTTGTCGAGGGCAAGGCTACGACGGCCTACATGGAGGAGTTTCTCGGCCGGACTCTGCCGGACCTGTTCGCTTCGTGAAAAGGGGTCAGGCCCTGA
>CAZGOX010000095.1:0-2677 GCA_964527955.1 uncultured Opitutaceae bacterium
CCTGAGGCGGGACAGGTTGCGTGAGGATCTGGCCCTCCGGGTACTTGGGCCGGCCGAGGAGCTCGTCCATCGTGGGGAGCGTGCTGGGGATCTCTAGGGTCGAGAACACGTGGCCGTCGATCCGCGGGAAAAAAGGGTGCCGGCCGCGGGTGTCGCTCGAATACAGCAGGCCCGCTTCGTCGTAGACCTCGCGGCTGAGGGCGTTGCTCTGCCAGCCGGCGGCGCCGGCCGTGAGGGCCGGCCTCCCGAAGATGCGGAGGAATTCGGCGCGGGCTGCGACAAACTCGGCCCTCACCTCGGAGAGCGACATCCTCCCCAGGTGGTCCTGCCAGTGGTAATGGTTGTAGCAGTGGATCCCGATCTCGAAGCCCGCGTCGCGGACGTCGCGCATCGCGCGCAGGTTGCGGCGCCCGATGTGCGGCGCGGGAAGGAGGGTGCCGTTGAGCAGCGTGCGCACCCCATAGAGCTGGAGGACGCCCGTCCGGCTGACCTTCTTGAAGAATCCCGGCCTGAAGATGCGCGTGATGGCGCGGCCCGTCATGTCGGGGCCGAGGGAGAAGAGGAAGCACGCGGGGACCCCGGCGTCCGCGCAGTCGGCGAGCAGGTTCGGCACGCCATCCCGCGTCCCGCGGTCCGTGTCCACATCGATCTTGAGGGCGAGTCGGATCGAACTCACGCGGCTACTCCAGCTGGTAATCGTGGTGGGCCAGGTGGAAATCGAGCGTCAGGCGGATCGCCGTCTTCAGGTCCACGGTCGGCTTCCAGCCCAGCTGCTTGCCGATGGCCGCGATCGAGGGGACCCTCTTCTGGATGTCCTGGTAGTACTTGCCGAAGTACGTGCCCGAGGGGACGACGACCACCTTGGCCCTCTTCGCCCTCTCCTTGTACTCCGGATACTCCTTGAAGGCCGCGATGATCAGCTTGGCGAGCTTCGCGACGCTCACGTTGTTGCCGGGGTTGCCGATGTTGAAGATCCGGCGCGAGGCGCGGCCGCCCTTGTTCTCGATGATGCGCAGGAGCGCGTCCACCCCGTCGTCGATGAATGTGAAGGACCGGCTCTGCTTGCCGCCGTCCACGAGCTGGATCGGCTTGTCGAAGATGATGTTCGAGATGAACTGCGTGAAGAGCCGGGAGCTTCCCTCCTTGGGCTCGAAGACGTTGTCGAGGCGGGGCCCGATCCAGTTGAAGGGCCGGAAGAGCGTGTAGTCGACGCCGTCCCGCACGCCGTACGCGTAGATCACGCGGTCGAGGAGCTGCTTCGAGCAGGCGTAGATCCAGCGCTGCTTGTCGATCGGCCCGTACACCATCGTGCTCGTGGCCTCGTCGAGCTCCGGCTCGGGGCACATGCCGTAGACCTCGGAGGTGGAGGGAAAGATGATCCGCTTCCGGTAGCGGGCGCACTTGCGCACGACCTCAAGGTTGGACTCGAAGTCGAGCTCGAAGACCCGCAGCGGGTCCTTCACGTACTGGGCCGGGTTCGCGATGGCGACCAGGGGGATGACCGCGTCGCACTTCTGGACGTGGTACTCGATCCACTCGCCGGAGATCTTGATGTCGCCTTCCACAAACTTGAACCGCGAGTGGCCGAGGCACTGGCCCAGCTTGTGGTTGCCCACGTCCATGCCGTAGACCTCCCAGTCCTTCTGCTTGAGGATCGCCCGGGTGAGGGAGCTGCCGATGAAACCGTTTGCTCCCAGGATGAGTACTTTGAGTGGCATGGGCTGGAGGACGCCAGGCTGGCCGCGTGGCGGGTGAAAGGCAAGTTGGCTATAAAATCATCCCGGCCTTGAGTTCGACCGGGGGGCCGCGCCACTCGGATTTGGTGACTTCGATGGCGCCATCGCGCGTGGCGACGACCAGCGGGGACGTGGAGAGGACTTCGCCGGGCTGGCCCTTCCTGCCCGCCTTCGCGGAGGCCACTGCGGGGGAATCCGGCTCGGCCCACCATACCATGAGGCGCGAGCCCCCCACGTCGGTGAACGCGCCGGGGTACGGGTCCGTGACCGCGCGGATCAGGTTGAAGACGCAGGCGGTGCTCCAGTGCCAGAGGATCCGGCCGTCTTCCGGCGTGCGCCCGCCAAAATAGGTCGCCTTGGACTCATCCTGGGGCGTCTCCTTCGCCCGGCCGGCGAGGAGCGGCTCGATCTGGCGCGCAAGGACGGCCCGGGCGCACGGGAGAACCTTGCGGAAGGCCTGCTCGGCGGTGTCCCTGGGGCCGATGTCCACGCCCTCCTGGTCGACGATGGCCCCCGCGTCGGGGGCCTTGACCATCCGGTGAAGCGTCATCCCGATCCGCTTTTCGCCCTTGATGATGGCCCAGTTGATCGGGGCCCGGCCCCGGAACCTCGGAAGCAGCGAGCCATGGATGTTGAAGGCCCCGAGGGAGGCCATCGAGAGGATCCTCGTGCTGATCATGTTCCGGTAGTACGCCGACAGGATCAGGTCGGGCTGGAACTCCGCCATCTTCTCCCTGAATTCCGGGGTCGAGAGCAAGTCGGGGGTGAACATGGGCACGCCCTTGGCCCGGGCCGCCACGGCGGGAGTCTTGAACCAGATCTTCTCGGAGGGATTGTCCGCGTGGGTGATGAGTGCGACCACATTGTCGCCCCGCCCGAGAAGCAGGTCGAGGCACTCATAGCCCACCTCGCTATAGCCGAAGAACAGGATGCGCGGCGTG
>CAZGOX010000095.1:2777-7916 GCA_964527955.1 uncultured Opitutaceae bacterium
GTCGAGGCACTCATAGCCCACCTCGCTATAGCCGAAGAACAGGATGCGCGGCGTGGCCATGGGTCAGTGGAGCGACAGTCCGTTGCGCACGGCATCGACAAGCGCGTGGACAAAGGCCGGGATGAGCAGCAGGCCGCTCCTCCGCCAACCCAAGGTGAGGAACGTCCCGATGGCATAGTGGACCGACATGAGCGCGATGATGACGGTGATGATCCCCGCCCAGGCGGCTGACGCGGCAAGGAGGCCGGGGAGGACCATGGGGAGGTGCCAGAGCCCCCAGAGCGCCGAGACAAACCCCGCGGAAATCCAGGGGTCCCGGTCGTCGGAGCGGTGGAGGTAGCTGTCGATGCCTCCCCGGAAGAACACCTCCTCGAGGACAAAGACGACCGGCACGTAGAGCGCCAGCGACCTCGCCATCTCGCGCAACCTGGGGCCCAGGCCCGGGGCATGGGCGCCGGCGGAGGCCGTTCCCAGGTGACGGGCCAGAAGGTTGGGGACTGCCACAAACAGGATCCCAAGTACGCCCGCCGTGGCGAGGCAGAGCAGCAGCGGCCCGACGTCCTTCCTCGAAAAGCGGGCGACCGACATCGCGAGGGGGACACTGCCGGCGATCGCGCAGCAGTACCACAGGCGGACGTCCCATTCCGAGTAGCCCCACTCCCTCACCAGGCAGGTGCACGGGAAGACCATGAAGGCCGCGGCCACGGCCCAGGCCCAGGGGGGGACGGGAGCGACCGCGGGCCTCTTGAACCACAGCTCCGAGATCGGGCGGCGGGCGACCAGGGCCTGGAAGGCGTAGAGCAGCGGCACGCCCAGGATCAGGTAGGCGTTCCCCGGCATGTGGAACACGAAGCCCGCGAGCATCCATGCTCCCACCACCGCGAGCACGACAAGGTATCGCCGGCCCAGATGGACCCCCGCCGGGCCGGGAACCTCAGCGTCCGCCGCCATCGGTTTCAAGGACCTCGCGCACGTGGTAGCGCTGGCGCATGCGGACGACCTGGTACGTGCGGCCGACGTACTCTCCGATCAGCCCGATGCCGACCATGCACACGCTCAGCAGGAAGAAGAGGATGCCGAACAGGGTGAACGTCCCCTCGGCCTCGGAGCCGAGAAAGAGTCGGCGGTAGGCGAGCACGAGCACCAGGGCCAGGCTGCCCGCCGAGCAGAACATGGCGAACATCGTGAAGGCCTGCAGGGGCGCCAGGGAGAAGCCCGTGATGAGGTCGAAGTTGAGCCGGATCAGCCTGTAGAGCGTGTAGTTCGAGATGCCCGCGTGCCTCTCCTCATGCTGCACGCCCACCTCCGTCGGGCTGCTCGAGAAGCTGTAGGCCAGGGCGGGGATGAAGGTGTTGATGGCGCCGCTGCGCACGACCGAGTCCACCACCTGCCTCGAGTACGCCCTGAGCATGCAGCCCTGGTCGGTCATCCGGATGTTGGTCGTGTGGCTTCGGACAAAATTGATCAGCTTCGAGGCCTGCGTGCGGAAGAAGGTGTCGTGCCGCTTCAGCCGGTAGCCGCCGACGTAGTCGTGGCCGGCGGCGATTTTCTCGAGGAGCTTCGGGATTTCCTCGGGCGGGTTCTGAAGGTCGGCGTCGAGCGTCACGATCACCTCGCCCCGCACCCGCTCGAACGCGGCCATGATCGCCATGTGCTGGCCGTAGTTGGCGTTGAAATCCACGACCCGGGTCACGTCCGGCCGGGCGGCGTGCTGGGCCCGCAGGAGGTCGAAGGAGCGGTCCTTGGAGCCGTCGTTCGTGAAGAGGATTTCATACGGCCTGCCGACCCCGTCGAGCACGGGGTAGAGGCGCGAAAAGAGGGACGGGAGGTTTGCCTCCTCGTTGTAGACGGGGATCACCACCGAAAGCCAAACGTTGCCTGGGGTAGTCATGGGGTTGGTTGGGCAGCCTGGTTCGCGGCGAGAATCGAGACGACGGAATCGACAACCCGGGCCACGTCCGAATCCGCCATTGATGGGAAGAGCGGGAGGGTGAGCAGGTTGCGGCCCGCGTCCTCGGCGTGGGGGAAGTCCCCGTCCTTCCAGCCGAGGCCCCGGTACAGCTTGAAGAGGTGGATCGCGGGGTAATGCACGCCCGTGGCGATGCCGGCCTCGAGCATCCTGGCCATGACGCCGGCGCGCGGGATCGAGAGGCGTTTTTCCGGGAGCAGCACCTGGAACATGTGCCAGTTGGTATGATCGAAATCGGCGATCGGCAATCCCAGGCCGAGGTCCCGGGCGCGGGACCGGCCCAGGAGGTCGAAATACATTCGGGCGAGGTCGCGCCTACGGGCGTTGAAGGCGTCGAGGCGGGCAAGCTGGCCAAGGCCGACGCGGGCGGCGGCGTCCGTAAGGTTGAACTTTCCGCCGACAAGCTCCACCTCCATGCCGTCGAGCCCGGACTTCACGACGCCCTGGAGGCGGTACTGCTCCGCAAGCGAGGCCTCGCGGGCATCGTTGAGGACAAGGCAGCCTCCCTCGATCGTGGTGATGTTCTTGTTCGGATGGAAACTGAACGAGACGAAGTCGCCGAGGGAGCCGATCCGGCGTCCCTTCCAACGGCTTCCGATGGCCTGGGCGGCGTCCTCGACGACGCGCAGGTTGTGGCGGTGGGCGATGTCGTAGAGGCGGTCGCGGTCCACGGGAAGCCCCGCAAGGTCGACCGGCATGATGGCCCGGGTGGCGGGCGTGATCGCCCGCTCGATCCGGCCGAGGTCGATGTTGCGCGTGGCCGGGTCGATGTCGACGAAGACCGGGCGGGCGCCGACCTCGAGGATGACATTGCTCGTCGCGACCCAGCTTAGCGGCGTCGTGATGACCTCGTGCCCCGGGCCGATCCCGGCGATCCGCAGCGCGATCTCCATCGTGCAGGTTCCGGAATTGAAGGCACGGACGGGCCTTCCGCCGAAGTACTCGGAAAGCTTCGCCTCGAAGGCCTTCACCTGGGGGCCCGACGTGATCCATCCGGACCGAAGCACGTCGGCCACGCCGGCGATGGTCTCCTCGTCGATCGAGGGCCGCGTGAAGGGCAGGATGGGCGCAGTCGCGGGCAGGGGTTGGGCTGGGGCGGGCATCTTAAACAATTACCTGTTGCTGAATAGATAGTGGCCCGGGTCCTCGCCGAGCAAACGATAATGGAAAGCGGGATCGGCAAACAGTTCCTTCACGGACTGCCGGCGGGCCACGGCGAAGACGCGGTTCGGACCCTCCCACTCACTGCGGAATTCGGCATCCGAGATGAAGATCCGGGCCATCGCGGCGGGGTCGTCGTTCCCGGGTTCGAGGTCGGCGTCGACATCGTTCACGAGTCCCGCCTGCCTCTGCGAGTAGAACAGGAAATCCGGGAAGAATCCGTCGTAGGAATAGATCCTGTCCTCGGGCTGCGCCAGGGCGGCGACCTTGAGGCCCAGGGTCTTGGTCCCGCGGATGTCGATCGCCGGCCGGACGATGACGAGAACGCCGAGGAGGATCGAGGTCGTGGCCAAAACACAGGACAAAGGGGAAAGACGAGCGAGAGCCGAATGGTCGGCGGGGTTTGAGGTAGGGACGGGCGGCCCGCCCGTCCGGGAATACGCATGGGCCCTTCTTGCTACAACGAACGAAATAGCCGACCACACGGCCAGCATGAGAGCCAGGCCCACGGCCCAAGGCTGCAGGGCCGCCGCCTGCGCGGGCTCTCGGATGACGCCGGGCGTGAGTACGGCGATAAGGAGGCCCGCGGCCAGAAGCCAGCTGATGCAGGTGAAGATAACGTATGGGGTCAGGCTGACTGGTTCGGAGGTAGGGACGGGCGGCTCGCCCGTCCGGATCTGCGTATGGCCCAGAGGTGTGCCCGGACGGGCGGGCCGCCCGTCCCTACCCTCAGAAGCTGTGCCGCGATCCTTCGCCAGCTGGACACCAATCAGGACCGCGAGGGGCGGAAGCACCGGGAGGATATAAGGGATCAGCTTCGACTGGGACTTTGAGAACAGGAGGACAATGAACACGGCCCAGGTGACCAGGAACCAAGCGTCGGCGTTGTCCTTCCGGCGCGTCCAGCCCCCGGCGAGCGAACTGCGCAGGGCCGGGTATAGGAAGCCGGTCCACGGGAAGAGCCCGAGTAGAAGGATCGGGATGTAGAACCACCAGGGCTGGACGCGGTGGGCCGCCGTGGTCGCAAACCGCTGGAAGTGCTCGTGGACGAAGTAAAAATGCGCCCAGGACGGATTGCGCAAGGCCATGGCGATGTGCCATGGGGCGGCGATGGCAAGGAACAGCACAAGCCCGGTGGGAAGATAGAGGGGCCTCAGCCGCCTCCACTGGTTGAAGACCAGCAGCCACAGGAAGATCACGGCGCCCGGGATGAGGAATCCGATCAGTCCCTTGGTCATGGTGGCCAGCGCCGCGCTCGCGTAGAAGCCGTAGAAGCAGGCCCGCCGGGAGGGGGCTACGGGATTGGAGGTAGGGACGGGCTCGCAGGTAGGGACGGGCGGCTCGCCCGTCCGGGAAGACATCGGAGCCATTCGCAGATCCGGATCCTTCGATGAACTCAGGACAGGCTTGGCGAGCCGCCCGTCCCTACCTACAGAATCCGAGGCGTGAGCATTTTCTGTTGGCCCCTTTGCGTTGATCCCCAGCAAAAAATAGAACAGCGCCGCGCTCATCAGCACCGACACCGCCATGTCGAGGAGCAGGATGTGCCCGAGCGCGAAGTACAGCAGGGTGGTTCCGAGCGCGACCGCCGACCAGATGCCGGCATCGCGGCCATACAGGGTCCGGGCGGTGAGGTACGTGATCAGCAGGCCCGCGATCGCAAAAAGGGCGACAACCGCCCGGACCGCCCACTCATTGGGCCCGAACAGCTCCTCGGAAAGCGCCACCGCCCAATACATCAAAGGCGGCTTCTCAAAATAATGGATCCCGTCCAGCCGGGGGGTCATCCAGTCCCCGGTCGCGACCATTTCACGGGAAATCTCCGCGTACCGCCCCTCGTCGGGATTGCTGAGGGGGGCACGCCCGAGAAGGAGAAAGTACGCAGCGCCGGCGATCAGCACGAGCCGCACGAGGTCGCGGCGCCAGGAAGCGATCGGTGAGGAGGGTTCGGAAGTCACTTGCTGGAAGCAGGATTAGGAGGGTTCGGGGTTCAGGACAAACTTTAACCC
>CAZGOX010000095.1:8016-9144 GCA_964527955.1 uncultured Opitutaceae bacterium
CTTCGTCTGCGGCCAGGATGACTTCCTGGTCGACCGCTTGGGACGGGAGCGCTTCGAGGCCATGGCGGCCGACACGACCGACGAGTTCTCGCGGGAGGTGATCAGCGGGTTCGCTGCAAACACGGACGAGGTCGCGGCCGCCCTGACCCGCTTCCGCGAGGCCGTGCAGACCGTCCCCATGTTCGGGGGAAAGCACGTGGTGTGGCTGAAGGACGTGAACTTCCTCGCCGACTCCCAGACGGGAAAGGCAGATACCACGCTCGAGCTCGTTGCGGGCCTCCAGGACCTGCTTGAGAGGTTCGACGCCGCGGAGACCTCCGTGCTGATCACCGCGGCCCCGGTGGACCGGCGCAGGTCATTTCCCAAGTGGTGCGAGAAGAACGCGGACTTTGTCCAGGCCGGGGGCGAGGACTCTTCGAGCCCCGAGGCCCTGGCGTCGGTCGCGATGGCGGAGGCGAGGTCGCTCAACGCCACCTTCGGGCCTGGAGCGGTCGATCTTCTCGTGGCCCGGGTCGGGGCGACCACGCGCCTCCTGGTCGAGGAGGTGCGCAAGCTGGCGAGCTACGCGCAGGACGGAGAAAAGTGCGTGATCGAGGAATCCCACGTCGCCGAGCTCACCCCCAACACTGCCGAGGGGGATTTCTTCGAGACGGCCGAGGCGTTCGGCAGCGGCGATCTCACATGGACCCTCGCCGCGCTGGAGCGCCACTTCTTCACGGGCGGGGACGCCCGGCCCGTGCTCGCGGCCCTGCAGAACCGGAACCGCCTGATGATCCAGCTCCGGGCCCTGGCCGACTCCGGCGAGGCGCGCATCGGGCAGCGGGGGGTCGAGGGTTTGCACGGCGCCGCGGAGGAATACTCCGGGAGATACGGCGAGGCCGCGGGCGAAAAGTCGTCGCTCAACGTTTTCACCCAGAACCCGTGGTACCTCGGCAAGCTAGCCGGAAGGGGCAAGCTCCCCACCCTCAGGCGCCTGATCGACACCCAGGGGGAGCTGATCACGGCCTTCGAGGAAATCAACCGGCGGCCCCAGGAGCAGGAGGAGGTCCTCCGGGAGATGGCCGTGCGGTGTTTAGCGGGGTAGCCCGGCCGAACCAATCTGTCGTAGGTCAGCGAGCTTGCTCGCGC
>CAZGOX010000096.1:0-9137 GCA_964527955.1 uncultured Opitutaceae bacterium
CCCGAGGTGTTCAGGTCAACGTTGAAGTTGAAGGTCTGGGCCATGAGCCCGGGAGCGCAGATCATCGCCAGCGCCAACCCCGCAAGCGAAAGGCCGTTCTTGAGGTGTGTGTTCATTTTATTGGAAAGGTTTTCAGGCTTGGTCTCAGGGGGTTGAGTTGCCGGCCACGGTGCTGGCCGTGTAGGTCACGCCGCCGCTCGACGGGACCGCAAAGTCCAGTGCGACCGTCGTCGAGGCGCCTGCGGCGAGTGTGCCGTTCCAGGCGATCACATAGGGGCTGCCTGGGGAATTGGTCGTGGTGTTGCCGGACTTGTTCACGAGCGAGGTGTTCGAGGACAGGCTGGCGAGCACAAGGTCGATCGGCCCGTTCACCCCGGCGGTGCTGACGTTCTTGATCGTCACCGTCTGGTTGAGCTGGTTCGTGCGGCGGTTCAGCGAGAAACCCGAAGGGGTGATGTTCAGCGCGGTCATGTCGGCCAGGAGCGTGGGTGCGCTCGCGTCCAGCGTCACCTTGGTCGTGGGTTGGTACATCGAGCCCAGCGTCGAGAGGCCGAACCTGCTCTCGATGGTCGAGAGGATGGAACTCGTGTCGTATTGGTTGTGGTCCACGTGTCCGCGTTCCACCAGCGGCGAAATCAGGATACAGGGAACGCGCACGCCCGGCCCCCATATATCGCGTGTCGGCGGTGTGACGTGGTCCCAGCGGCCGCCGTGCTCGTCGTAGGTGATGATCACCAGCGTGCTGTTCCACACCGCCGGGTTTGCCTGCAGCGCCTGAATGATCGAGGCGACGTGCGCCTGTCCGGTCTGCAGGGCGGCGTAACCGGGGTGCTCGTTGTTGATGCCGACCGGCTTGATGAACACGACCTTTGGCAGGGTGTTGTTGGTGACGTCCGTGAAGAAGTTCGCCTCATCCTGCAGGTGGGCCGCAGAGTTCTGGGCTTGCGTGACACCGCTCTGGGCCGCCGTCAGGCCGCCGGTGCCGGTCCCGGCAAAGCCTCCGACGTAGGCTGCGGGAACCGTCGCCGTGCCGAAGGGCGCGTAGTTGTCGTAGTAGGCAAGCGGTTGGTGGTGATACTGGAACTGGTACTGGGCGTTGGCGGTCGAGTAGCTGGGGCTCGACACCACCGGGTACAGCGGATTGGTGCCATTGTTGGCCGGGCTGTAGCCCGCGATCATCGCCCACCCGCCGGAATACCACTTCCAGCTGACATTGTTCGCGCTCAGCAGGTCGCCGATCGTGGGAATAAAGGGGCGGGTGTCGCCGCCCGTGTTCGTCGGGTTGCTGTCGTTCTGCGCCGGCAGGAGTCCGACGTTGGTGGGGTAGGCATCCGTTCCCGACGGCAGGTTGAGGGAGCGTGTCGTGTTCACGACATAATGCCTGTCGAAGGTGGTTCCTGCGCTGCCGAAGTAGGCATCGGCGTTGGCCGTGACCACCGTGTTGGCGGTTCCGTTGACGGTGACCAGCATCTGGTCGCCGGCGACCGGCGTGATGCTGCCGTCCTGGATCTGCTTCCCGGAGGAAGCCCCGCTCGTGTTCATCTCGAGCACGCCGTTGGAATCCAGGTAGGCGATGTTGCCGCTGTTCCCCTTGTTTGAGGAGGACACATAGCCCGGCATGGCGTTGTAGACCGGGGCCTGTGCCGCGACAAAAAACTGGTGATTCAGAAAGGAGCCGCCAAAGGCCGAGTGGAAGAAGTTGTCGCAGATCGTATACTGCTGGGCCAGCAGGCCCTCCGGCAGGTTGGTCGCGTCAAAGTGGCTGAACACGAGGCCCGGGTTGTCGCTCCAGGTGACAAACCCGGTGTTGGCTGGCGAGCCCGCCTCGCTGTCGGTTCCGCCCGCGACGGTGGTACCCTGGATCTGGAACTGCTCGTGCCAGAAACGATGGACAATGTCGCCTGTCAAGGCTGTGGGATTCACGGCCGGCGGCAGCGCGTAGGGCGCCAGAGTGTTCACGGTCAGGGCGCTGTTCGGGTCCGCGGAGTTGGAGCTGAACCGGGTGTCCACGACCGTCGTGCCCGAGGGGTTGCCGAGCGGCTGCGGAGGCGTGTTCAGCGTCCCCGGGTTGCTGTTGGCGTTGCTGGCGAGCACCAGCGGGGAATTCGGGGTGTTGCCCGTCTGCGAGATGCGGTTGTAGTTGCTTGTGCCCGTCTCGGACGTCAGCACGGTGCCCGTCAGCCGGTCAACCTGCGCCTTGGAAGCCGTGGTCGCACTCGAGATTCCGTTCGCGCCCGGGAAGCTTCCATACAGTCCGTCAAACGGCCAGTTTTCCTGGTAGATGACGACGATGTGCTGGATGCTCGCGACGGCAGCCGCATTGTTTGTGGTCTGGGCCGTCAGGCTCGTCGGGTATGCCAGGGAGCCGGCAATGCCGGCGGCAAGGAACAGGATCCTCGCGAGGAACGATCGGTGTTGTTGGTTCATGGAACTGGGGAGCTGGTGGACGCGCCCAAGATGCACCCTGTCTGTTCCGAACCAATGACCGGGAAGAAACAATCTAATGACTTCGATTAGTTTTTCAGTTTTTCCCAAATGGGCCCGCATGCCTTGACGTTGCGCCGCTTCCGCCGAACGTAGGGGCAGTTCCCCACCCCGAATGAAATCCAAATTTAGCGTGGCCGCGCTCGGCGCCGCCCTGCTCCTTGCCCGCCTCGGCGCGGAACCCGTGATTCCGCGCCCGCCCTCCGACCCGTCCGTGAAGCCCGAGGAGACGGAGATCTGGACCCCCGTTCCCCCCGTCGTCTCCGCCCCGGCCGGGGCCGTACCCTCGGACGCGGTCGTTCTCTTCGACGGGCGGAACCTGGACGCCTGGGAATCGATTGCCGGGGGCAGGCCCGCCCCGTGGAAGGTCGAGGACGGCGCCATGGTGGTGGTCCCCGGCACCGGGGACATCATGACGCGGGCCTCGTACGGCGACCTCCAGCTCCACATCGAATTTCGCGAGCCGCTCCCCGTGGTGGGGACGAGCCAGGGCCGCGGCAACAGCGGAGTCTTCTTCATGGGGCTCTACGAGCTGCAGGTCCTCGACAACTACAATAACCCGACGTACTCGAACGGCCAGGCCGGTTCCATTTACAAGCAGTCGATTCCCCTGGTGAATGCCTGCCGGCCGCCAGGCGAATGGCAGACCTATGACGCCGTGTGGATCGCCCCGCGATTCGCCCCCGACGGCAGCTTGGTCAGCCCTGCGCGCATCACGGTCTTCCACAACGGCGTGCTCATCCTCCACGACTTCAGGCTCTACGGGCCGTCGATCTACCAGGGGCGGCCCCACTATGTGCCGCACGCGGCGCGCCTTCCGCTTGAGTTGCAGGAGCACCACAATCCCGTCGCATTTCGGAATATCTGGATCAGGAAGCTGAATTCCTGCCCATGAAACCCCTGTCCCGCCGGGAATTCCTCAGGACGGCCTCGATGCTGTCCGCGGCCGTCGCGTTTCCCCGCGTCCTGCGGGCGCAACAGGGCAGCTCGCTTAACAACAAGCTCAACATCGCGGTGGTGGGCGTGGGTGGCCGCGGCAAGAATGTGGTCGAAGGTCTGAGCGGCGAAAACCTGGTCGCACTCTGCGATGTGGACGATGTCAGGGCCGCGGAAACCTACAGCCTCCATCCCGAGGTCGGCTCCGATCGCCGGTTCCGGGATTACCGGAGAATGCTCGACAAGCTGGGGAACCAGATCGATGCGGTCGCCGTCGCCACCCCAGATCACATGCATTTTCCGATCGCGATGGCCGCGATCTCCCTGGGGAAGCACGTCTTTGTCGAGAAGCCCCTCACCCAGACGATTTCCGAGACCCGGCGGCTCGCCAGGGCCGCCCGGGACAAGGGTGTCGCGACCCAGATGGGAAACCAGGGGCACGCGGGCGACGGGTGCCGCCTGATCAAGGAGTGGCATGCCGCTGGGATCCTGGGAGACGTGGCCGAGGTCCACTGCTGGACCGACAGGCCCATCTGGCCTCAGGGAGTCCATGCGCCGGACCACAGCAGGATGATGCCGGTCATCCCTGCCGGGCTGGACTGGGACCTGTGGCTGGGCGTCGCCGCCCAGCGTGAATATGATCCCGCCTACCTGCCGTTCTCTTGGCGCGGCTACTGGGACTTCGGGACCGGGGCGCTGGGCGACATGGGTTGCCACATCCTGGATGGCGCCTACTACGCCCTGGAACTGGGTTCTCCCACGCGCGTGGAGGCCGTGAGCGCGGGACAGACCGACATCAGCCCGCCCACCGCCTCGGTCGTGACGTATCAATTTCCGGCCCGAGGCGCGATGCCGCCGGTCAAGCTCACCTGGTACGACGGCGGCCTGCAGCCTTCCCTTCCGCCCGATTTTGAACCCGGCCGCAAGCTGCCGAAGAACGGGAGCCTGATCCTGGGTTCCAAGGCCACGGTGCTGTCGGGCGCATGGTACGAAACCGTGCAGATAGTCCCGGACGCGAAGATGATCGAGCTCAGCGCCTCGCTTCCGCCGCGAAGCATTCCCCGCATCGAAGGCGGGCATTTCGCGGAGTGGATCCGCGCCTGCAAGGGCGGGACGCCCGCGGGCTCCAATTTCGACTACTCGTCCCGGCTGACCGAGGTCGCCCTCCTGAGCAACCTTGCGATTCGCGCGCGCCGCGCCATCGATTGGGATTCGGCCTCCCTGCGGGTCACCAACGTCGACGAGGCGAACCGGTTTGTGTCCAAGGAATATCGCCCCGGGTTCGGGGTATAGGCGGCCTTTTATCGCCTTCGTTCGCTCACCCTCGCATTTGGCCAAAGGCCTTGAGCGCGGCAGCCCGGGCGGTCGCATGATCGACGACCGGGCGCGGGTAGTTCCCGCCCAACGCCACCCCTGCGGCCGCCAGCACCGGGCCCGGCGCCTCCCACGGAGCATGGATGTGCTTTGGCGGCAGCCGGGCAAGTTCGGGCACCCATCGGCGGACATAGTCGCCGTCGGGGTCGAACTTCAGGCCCTGGAGCACCGGGGCAAAGATCCGGAAATAGGGCGCCGCGTCTGCGCCGCAGCCTGCGCTCCACTGCCAGCCCAGCGTGTTGTTGGCCAAGTCGGCGTCCACGAGCGTGTCCCAAAACCAAGCCGCTCCCAGCTGCCAGGGCAGCCGCAGGTGCTTCACCAGGAAGGATGCAACCACCATCCTCACCCGGTTGTGCATCCATCCCGTTTGCCAGAGCTGCCGCATCCCGGCGTCCACAAACGGGTATCCGGTCCGGCCCTTCTGCCAAGCCCGCAGGAGGGATCCTCCCCGATCCTCCGCCCAGGGAAACCTGGCAAATTCGGGCCGAAGCGGCGCCTCCGGCGTTTCCGGGAAATAGTGCAGCAGATGATGGGCAAACTCCCTCCAGCCGATTTCGCGCAGGAAGACGGAAGGGTCTTTTTTCTGCGCCTGTGCGGCCGCCCAGACCTGGCGCGGCGAAATCTCACCGAAGTGAAGAAACGGGGAGAGCATTGACGTCCCGTCGAGCGCAGGAAGGTTGCGGCCGCCCGCGTACGTTCCGATCGCACCCGCTGCAAACCGCCGAAGCCGGGCCGCGGCGCCCGCTTCGCCCGGTTTCCACAGGGCGCCAATGCCCGAGTCCCATCGGATCCCGGGCAGCAGTCGAAGTTCCGGGAGTTCCAGGGACTTCGGCCACCTTGGAGGTCCGGGCAGGCGCAATGCCCTGAAGCTGGCCGGAAGATCGACGGGAAGCGTCAGGCAGTGGCGCCAGTAGGGCGTGAAGACCTGGTAGGGACGGCCCTGCCTGTTGGCGACAAGGTGCGGGGCATGGAGGAGCGCGCCGTTGAAGCTCCTCGCCTCCACTCCCGCCGAGGCAAACTCCTCCTCGATCCGGTCGTCGCGGGCCGTTGCCGACGGCTCCTGGCGCCGATTCCAGTAGATCGCGCCTGCACCCGTCCGCCGCATCAGGTGTCGCAGGATCTCCCCCGAATCGCCCCGCGCAAGGAGCAGGCGCGAGCCGAGGCGGCGCAGCGACAGGTCCAGTGATTCCAGGGAGTGATGCAGCCACCAGCGCGAGGCCCCGCCGATCGGCCAGCGGCCCTCGCCCGCGTCATCCAGCACATAAACGGGAACGACCGGGCCGCCGCGCCCGACTGCAGCCTGAAGGGCCGGGTTGTCCTGAAGGCGCAGGTCCTGTCGGAACCAAACGATGGAGGCGCGCGCGGGCAAGGCCGGTCGGCTACTGCATCCTGCGAAGCCCGTCCACGTTTTCGATCACCGGGTCCAGGACGAAGGCTTTCTCCTCCCCCGCCCGCCCGCGCACCACGATGTTGTCCAGCGTCAGGCGGGAAACGTCGTCGGCATAGAGCCAGGGGAGCCTGCCTTCGGAAAGAAGGGAGGGCCTCAGCGGGGCCGGCGCCAGGTCGAGCATCTGCCCGTACAGGGGACTGTTGGGGCTCCCGCCGAACTCAAGGTTCAGGTCGCTCAGGGTGACATCCTCGACGTTGCGGTTCTGGCCCACGATCAGGATGCCGCTCTCCGCCCGGGCCCGCACATGGCTGATGCTGACGCCGCGGATGTGCCCGGTGTCCGAATGTGCGGCCGAAATCACGAAAGGCTCCCCCTTCCCCCACCAGGCTCCGGCAAACATCCGCGTCTCGATGACGACATTGCTGATTTCCACATTTTCCACCCAGCCATGGTCACCTGCCTGGATCGCAAAGCCGCGGCCGCTGTCCTTGATCACGAGGTTGCTCAGGGTCACGTCGCGGACCTTGCCCGAGAGGTGCCCCAGCCTCACGCCGGCGGATCGGCTCGTCAGGACGCAGTTGGTGACGACGATGTTCTCGCACACGCTGTCGGGGTTGGTGATGCCCGTGAACGCCAGCGAGTCGTCGCCGCCCCGGATGATGCAGTCGGAGACGACGATGTTCCTCGACCCCGAGAAGTGCATCCCGTCGTTGTTGGGCACCTGCATGTTGTTTTCCACCCTCACCCCGCGGACCTGGATGTCGCTGCTGCAGCTGAACGTGACCGTCCAGCATGGGGAGTTTCGGATCGTGACTCCCTCAAGCCTGAGGTGGGTGCAGTCGTGGAAGAAGATGGGCTGGGTCGGGCGCTTGAGCGCCGTGACGACACACTGGGCCTTCTGCCAATCCTGGAGCAGGGCATCCTTCTCGGCCGGAAGCCCGGTCCGGAGGAGCTTCCAGTCGAAAAACGGGCGGTCCGCCAGCTCGATTGTCCCCTCTCCGGTGATCGAGACATCGCTCCGGCCGATCGCCCAAATCAGCGACCGGGTCTCCCCCATCTCCGGGTGCTTGAATCCGTTGGGGGGATAGTCCGCCAGGTCCGACGACCCGCGCAGCACGGCGCCGGGCTCCAGCCTCAGCGTCACGTGCGACTTCAGCTCAATGCCCCCGGAGACCCAGACGCCCGGGGGAACGAGCACGGTTCCCCCGCCCTTGGCGTCGCACTCATTGACCGCGGCCTGGATGGCGGCGGTGTTGATGGTGTTTCCGTCCTTCAGCGCGCCTTTGTCGGCGATCGAGACGGTCGCGGCGGAACCGGTCGTGGTCATAAGGTGTAGCGCAGCTGCAGCCGCAAGCGCCAAATACAGTTTTGATGGGGCAATCACTTTTTGCCATTTTGATCCCGGCCATCCATTACGTCCATAACCTTTCAGCGCCGCCTCCAGCATGACCTCCCCCGCGCCCTCCTCGTTTGTCACCGTCCGTGGCCGGAATTTCTTCCTGAACTCGAAGCCCTGGCATGTCTGCGGGACGAACTTGTGGTATGGGGCAAACCTCGGGCGCCCCTCAAATCCAAAGGGCAGGGCCCGCCTGCTGCGCGAATTGGACCGCCTTGCGAAACTGGGAATCAACAACCTGAGGGTCCTCGGAGCCTCGGAGGCGTGCTCCGTTCCCAATACGCTCAAGCCGGCCATCACGCTACGGCCGGGGGAATACAATGAGGATATGCTGGTGGGGCTCGACTATCTTATCCATGAGGCCGGCAGGCGCGAAATGAAGCTGGTCGTCTTCCTGAACAACTACTGGGATTGGTCGGGCGGGATGCCGCAATACCTGTCATGGGCCACGGGCCGGGCTGCCGTGGGCCTTGGCGAGTTGCCGTGGATTGAGTGGAACCGGCTGCAGAGCACCTACTACACGAACGAAACCGCCCAGGACATGTTTCGCGGGTACCTTTCGATGATCCTCAGGAGGACCAACACGCTCACGGGGGTGGAGTACCGGAACGATCCGACCATCATGGCGTGGGAGCTGGCCAATGAGCCCCGCCCCGGAGGCAGCGCGGAGGGCGATGACGCTATCATCGCCGCGTTTCTCGGCTGGATCGGGTCCATCTCCTCCTTCATCCGGGAAATCGATCCCCGCCATCTGGTGACGACGGGCAGCGAGGGCTCCAAGGGAAGTTTGGAATCCATCGAGTTGTTCCGCCAGGCCCACGCGATCCCGACGATCGACTATGCCGTGTTCCACCTGTGGCCGAAGAATTGGGGCTGGTTCAAGGTGGACCGGCACCAGGAGACGCTTCCCGAATCACTCTCAAATGCCGAGGCCTACTTCCGGGAGCATGTCGCCGTGGCCGACGCGCTGGACAAGCCCGTCGTCCTCGAGGAATTCGGGCTGGACCGGGACGGGGGCCTGTCCACCGACTACCCGGTGACCTGCCGGGACCGCCTGTACGCCAAGATTCTCGGCCTGATCGAGGAGTCGATCGGCGGCGGAGGCTCGGCTGCCGGCTCGAATTTCTGGCTCTGGGGCGGCGAGGGCCGACCCCTTGCGGCCGCCGACGCCCCGCCCGCCGAGGATGGGATTGGCGCCGGCGACATGCTCCAGGAAGGCCAGGGCCTGAACACGGTCTTTGACTGCGACCAGACCACGCTTGCCCTGTTGGCCGCGCACTACGCGAAGCTGCGCCAATCGTAGGACAGCGAGCTTGCTCGCGCCTTGCCGTCTATTGTAGGTCAGCGAGCTTGCTCGCGCCAGCCTCCGTCCGCGTTTGAAGGTAGGGACGCCCGGCTCGGGCGTCCGGGAACCACGAACGGGCCCGAGGGTTGCGGACGAGCCCGAGCGCGGATCCGGACGAGCGGGCCGCTCGTCCCTACCCCACACCATTCCAAAACCCTGGACGCTACAGGATTCGAACCTGTGACCCCGTGCGTGTGATGCACGTGCTCTAA
>CAZGOX010000097.1:0-7725 GCA_964527955.1 uncultured Opitutaceae bacterium
CAGCTCGCGGCAGTCGTCGATTGGCTAGTCCATTGATTTTGCAAACACGCCCTAGAAGAAATACGGACTTTGACTTGTCAAAAACAAAGTTTTGTGGACTCAAACATAGCTGCGTAGGCGCGCCCGAAGCGCGCAAGATACGGGAACGCAGGCTTCCCTTTCCAAGGAATCCGGCTACGATTGGGGTATCCCCGGTGTTTTCCAACCTGTTCCATCCCTTTTCCGAAAAGTCTCGGCCCGATTATGAGGCGGGCTTCGTGAAGGATGTTGAAGTCAAGCACCGGCAGCCCAGGAACCTGAAGCTGGAGCGCCTGCTCGTTGCGGGCTGGATCCTGATCGCAATCAAGAGCGTGGTCGTCGCCTGGGCGGTGCCGCACTACCATGTGCCGTTCAGCGCCCTCTGGGTGATCATTCCGACGGTGGCCTTCGCCTCGCTTTGCACCGGAGTCTATTGCTGGAGGAGATGAGCGGGCCGGTTGTCCTGATCGTAATGGGAGTGTCCGGCAGCGGGAAGTCGCTCGTCGGATCCATGCTCGCAAAGTCCCTTGGCTGGAACTTCCGCGAGGGGGATGAATTCCATCCCGCGGCCAACATCGCCAAGATGTCGGCGGGGCTCCCCCTCGACGATGCCGACCGGGCTCCGTTTCTCGCCGCGATCAGGGCCGAGATCGAGGCCTGCCTCACCCGGCGCGAAGGGACGGTGTTCGCCTGCTCGGCCCTCAAGGAGGACTACCGGAGGACGCTGGTCGTCGATCCCGCACAGGTAAGGATTGTGCACCTGAGCGGCGACCCGGCGTTGATCCGGGACCGCCTCGCCAAGCGGCAGGGGCATTTCATGAAGGCGGGGATGCTCCCGTCCCAGCTGGCCGCCCTGGAGCCTCCGTCGGACGCGCTCACGCTCGACGTCGCCCTGGCGCCCGGTGAAATGGTGGCAAGGATACGCGCGGCGTTCTCGTTGTAGGTCCGCAACCTTTTTCGTTGAGCCCGGCCGGGCTTTGGCAGGTACTTCCAGCGTGTCCCTTCCCAGGAAAAAATCGCGGAGCCTGGCGGTGTACTTCGCCGGGGAGTTCTTCAGCCTGAAGCAGCTGATCGGAAACGCCTACCTGGCGGAGGCGATCTACGAGAAGTCGCACGGCCGGTACCTGTGCCAGCTCCCCCAGGACATCAAGAACCCGAGCACGACCGCGCGCTCCGTCCGCGACCAGGACGTCCGGGCGCTCCTTGCCTGCGACCTTGCGCTCTTCAACTTTGACGGGGTCGAGCTGGACGGCGCCACGATCGTGGAGTTCATGTTCGCCAAGTTCGCCGACATCCCCGCGGTGATCCTCCGGAGCGACCTCCGCACGCTCAGGAAGGGCTCGGGTCCCTGGAACCTCATGGCGAGCTACTACCCGCGGACCGTGAATGTCGTGCTGAACGGCCTTCTCGCGTACAAGGCGATCATGAAGCGCCGGCACCGCAGGCTGGACGAGAACATCCGGCTGGCGGGCCAGCACAGCTCGGCCGACGCCCAGCGGATGTGCGACGAGATCGCGGGCGCCTGCGTGCGGGCCCTCGACCGCGTTCGCACGCTCGGGCCCGTGATGCCCAAGTACGTGCGCGAGGAGGTCTACAACTGGCTGTCGATCATGCCCGGCCTCCGCGGGAAGGAGAAGGCGCTCCGGAAGGAGTTCGAGGGCTTCCTGGAGCGCAAGGTCGAGCTGGACCTGCTCTGACGGGGCCGGGGCCTCCCGTCCCCGCTACAGGTCGAGCATCAGGCGAGTGAAGTAGGTTGTATCCAGTCTTTGGATTCCATCGCCGGGCTTGCTGTTGTAGTCGTTCGCGACGCCCATCTTCAGCTTCCAGCCCGGCGCCGCCAGGGGGATCTCGAAGCCGCTCTCGTGCTCGATGCCGAACTTGTGGAAGTCGGCAAACGTCGGATCAAACGCGATGTGGTTGGTCAGCCTCCAGACGGACATCTGGAAGGAGTGGTCGATCTCGATGTCGGCGCCCGTCGAGTGCACGCTGGGCGTGTCGGGGTTGTGGTAGCTGTCGTACAGGTAGGCGATACCGAGCCGTGCCGTCAGGGTTTCCCTCCTGTTCTTCACGAGGTCATGGCCCAGCCCGAGCGCCGCGATGTCGTAGAAGGAGATCCCCATGACGCGGTCGAACCCTCCCTCGTCGCGCGCGTACCAGGACTCCGCGTCCTGGTAATTGTCTGCATAGTCGACTCCGGTCTTGAACTGGTTGGCGGACTGCTCGCTGTCGGAGACCTGGCGGTTGAAGTCCGAGTACAGCTGGAGCGAATCGACGGAATTGGCCAGGGTGGCCCTGAAGCCGGCCTCGGTCCCGAGCTGGTTCTTGTTGCCGCTTTCGCCGTTCACATTGAGCGAGGCCTCGAACTTCCATTTGCGCTCCAGGGCCGCCACCTTGGGGTCCTCGCTTCCCTGAGGCCAGAGGGCTGCAATCTTGGAGACGACCGTGGTGGTGGGGATGTGCGGGTCCGAAATCCGGACCGCGCCGTTTTCGGTGGTGACCAAGCCCTTGACCCGGACGCCATTGGCGAGGCGGACTCCCGTCGGCTTGTCGGTCGTGACCCCAACCACCTCAGCCTGCTTGATCGTCAGGCTGCCGGCGTACTTCGTGTCGATGTAAACGCTTCCGGCGTCGATCTTTGTGATCTTACCAACGATCCGGGATCCGTCCTTCGTCTCAACGATATCGGCTCGCAAAAAGGAGGCAGTGCATGCGGAAAGCGCGAGTGCGAGAAGGAGGCGGTGCAGGGTTTTAAATGGCATGGGCGAAAGACGAGAATACCAAGATTACCATGGAGGCCAAATGTGCCATCCGACGAGACAAATTTCAGGCGGCTTTTGCTTAGGCCGCTGTCCTCGGTGTTAAGGGTAACGTGTACACGGGCGGTCTGGCGCGGGTCCTGTCAAGGTAGGGACGGCCGTCCCCGGCCGTCCGGGCAAACTTTAAGGCCGTTCGTGAGCCCCGGACAAATGGGGTTTATTCAAGACGGGCCGAGGGGCTGCGAATGGCCCTGAGGGGCGTTCCCGGCCGGGCAGGGACGCCCGGCCCTACCTTTAGAAGGCGATTCGGCGCCCCATCCTACGACACTTCGTGATCGTTGAAGTCGTCCGTTCGCAACGCTCCAGGCCCGCCGGTCCCGGGCGAACAACCTCCCAAGAGCCAACCGGGCCCACGCCATTTCGCCTAGACGGAGCACAAGGTTGGCAAAGCACTTGAGAGGGTCCATCCACTCCGGACTTCGCCATTCCCCTTCCCCTCAGCCTTGTCAACAGGCTGCTCGACTCTTGGTGGATCAAGGGTTTGCTCGTTGCCATGGCAGTTTCCGCCATCCAACGCCCTGCAATTGCGGTCGCCGACCGCTGGCGGGACTACGAGCTGCTGGACTGCGGCGCGGGCATGAAGCAGGAGCGTTGGGGCCCCTACACCCTTGTCCGGCCGGACCCGCAGGTGCTATGGCCAGGTCCCGCGATATGGGAAAAATGGGATGGTTTCTACCACCGCAGCGAAACCGGTGGCGGCCGCTGGGAGTTCCGAAGCCCGCTCCCTGAACACTGGGAGATTCGATACGAGCCCCTGCGCCTTGCCTTCAAGATCCGGCCGACCTCGTTCAAGCACACGGGGCTCTTTCCCGAGCAGGCGGTCAACTGGGACTGGTTTTCAGCAAGGATCCGCGCGGCTCGGGACAAGGGCCGGGAGGTGAGCGTGCTGAATCTGTTTGGCTATACGGGCGCTGCGACCTGCGCGGCCGCCGCCGCCGGCGCCAGCGTCTGCCACGTCGATGCCGCGGAAGGCATGGTCAAGTGGTGCAGGGAGAACGCCGCCCTGAGCGGGCTATCCGAGGCGCCCATCCGCTACATTGCCGACGACTGCATGAAGTTTGTGCGGCGCGAGTTGAAGCGGGGCCGGCGCTACGATGCCGTGATCATGGACCCTCCGACCTTTGGCCGCGGAAGCACGGGCGAGATGTGGCGCCTGGAGGACCACCTCTGGGAGCTGTTGCTGGAGTGCAAGGCCGTCCTGAGCGACGATCCCCTGTTCTTCCTCATCAATGCCTACACGGCTCGGCTCTCGCCCACGGTTGTCGCCAACCTGCTCTCGGGACTGCTCGGTTCCTCCGGGGGCGAGATCGTCTCGGGCGAGGTCGGCCTGCCGATCGTGAGCGACGGGAAGGTGCTGCCGTGCGGCATCTTCGGCCGATGGTCGGCTCACTGACTCGCAGGTGAGCCACTTTATGTCCCTGGCCGAAAACTACAACACCCGCGCCCTCGAGCTGCTCGCAAGGGCCTGGAACACGAACGCCCCCGTCATAGCCAAACTGGCGCCGATCCTCGGGGCAAGCGTCGCCCAAGGGGGCGTTGTCCACACGTTCGGGAGCGGCCACAGCGAGCTGATTTCCCGCGAGATCATAGGCCGGGCCGGGGGCCTGGTCTGCGTCTCCGGGATCATCGACCCGACCGGCGGCTTCATCGAGAATCTTCCCGGCTACGGCACGCGCCTGGTGGAGCGCCATGACCGACAGTACCAGCTCCTCGCCGGCGAGGTGATCGTGGTCATCTCGAATTCGGGCAAGAACGGCTCGCCGATCGACATCGCCCTGTATGCAAAGCAGAAGGGCCTGGTGGTCGTGGCCCTCACGTGCATGGCAATGTCGCGAATCACCCCTTCGCAGCACCCCTGCGGAAAGCGCCTCTTTGAGGTGGCCGACCATGTGCTGGACAATGGGGGCGTCCCGGGCGACGCCATCGTGGACGTCGGTTCGACGGAGCCCACCACAGGTGGTTCGACGGAGTCGCGGCCCGTCATGGCGGGCCCCACAAGTACCCTGATCGGGTGTTCCGTGTTGAACTGGCTGATGCTTTCAGTGATCGACTGGCTGAAGGCGAACGGGCATCCCCTCCCGATCCTGCGCAGCCAAAATCTGCCGGGAAGCATCGAGCGGAACCGGCTGCTTGCGCAACGATACCAGGGGCGCCTGAGCCGCCAACTCTCATGAATCTTTGGGCTTGGTTGCGGATGGGATTGAACCGGATCCTCTCCGGTCGCCTTTCGTTCGCTGCTGCTCACACGGTCGACCTCCGAGGATCCGGTTCAATCCCATCCGCAACCTACGACAGGCCCCCGGTGGAAGCCGGTCGCCTTTCGTTCGCTGCTGCTCACACGGTCGACCTCCGAGGACCCGGTTCAATCCCATCCGCAACCTACGACAGGCCCCCGGTGGAAGCTGTATGAATTATAAGATCGGAGTCGACGGAGGGGCGACGAAGACGGAGTGCATCCTAGTGGATGAGGGCGGTGGTGTCGTGCGCCGCCACCTGGCGCCGGGGTGCAACCCGAATGTGATCGGGGCGGAAGCCGCCCGGCGCATCGCCACGGAGGCGCTCTCATCCCTGCGCGCCGGGGTACCGGGCGTGGACGGCCGGGTCTCCGCCACCCTGCTCTGCATGGCCGGTCCCGGGGAATTCTGGGGGGAGTTTGCCGCCGGGCTCGCGGACTCCGGCCGGGTGTTTGCGGTGGACGACTCCCTGCCCGTCCTCGAGCTCGCCACGGGCGGGGGCCCGGGGATCGTGCTTCACTCCGGCACAGGCTCGTTCGTTGCCGCAAGGGGCCCCGCCCCGGCGTCGGGCCGGGCGCCCCCTCCCTTTGCCGGCGTCGCCTACGCGGGCGGCCTGGGCTGGCGCTTCGGCGACGAGGGCAGCGCCTACGACCTCGGCAGGCGGGCCGTCGCACGGGCCCTCCTCGAGCTGCAGGGCTGGGAGGCGGAGTCGGGCCTGGGCGCCCTGCTCCGCACGCACACCGGGCTCGGCGATGCCGCGGCCATCACGAGGCACCTGTACGCGCACCCGTCGCCCAACACGCACGTCGCGGGGCTCGCCTCCGGCGTCCTCGGGCTTGCCGCGGCGGGCGATCCCGCCGCCCTGGAGGTCGCCCTCGGATCGACGGGGGCGCTGCTGGGGCTGGCGGTGCGCGTCGCGGGCATGCTCTTCCCGGACGGCGCGCCCGGGGCGGGGCTGAGCGGACCGATCCTCACCCACCCTGCTGTCATGCCAGAGCTGATACGACGCGCCCCCTTCCCCCTCCGGGCGGTGGCCGGGCAGCCGATCGAGGGGGTGCGGGCGCTGCTGGCAAGAATCAGATAGGTCCCATGGGCCCTATATTATTTCAGAAAAGGCGCTCAGGATAGTCACCCTTGCGCACGAGCGCGGCGATGGCCGCGGCCACGCGCGGCCTGTCCTCGCGGTAGGTCACGCCAAACCAAGGGCCGCGGGCACCCAGCACCTCGACCTGGGCCTCGCCACGGGCGACCAGTCTTGAGAGGGCCTCGGGCAGGTAGAACTCCGCCTTCAGCTCGGCCTCGTGGATCTCGAGAAACTGCGCGAGCTGCGCCCCGATCAGCGGAAAGATCCCGGGACCGAATGCCCAGCAGTTCATCGACACGATCTCCTCTCCCGAGAAAGGCCTGCCATACCCCACGTCGGCCCGCGTGATCGCGGTCCGCTCGTCTATCGAGCAAAGCCGGCCCCCCTCGATCCGGCAGACACCCCTCGACACGGGCCCGTGTTCCGAGAGCGTGTCCGCAAGGCGGAACCCCGCCAGGGCGGTCCGCTGCACTCCTGCCGTTGTCCCCCCTTGTCCGTCCAGGAAGGCCGCCAGCCGCACAAACGCGTCAGCCCCGTAGAAATCATCGGCATTGATTGCCGCAAAGCCTCCCACAATCGCCCCTCGCGCGCACCAAAGGGCGTGGCCTGTGCCCCAGGGCCGGGTCCGGCCCGCCGGGGGCGCAAAGCCCTCCGGCAAGGCGCCCAGCTCCTGGAACGCGTAGTCCACGGCCAAGCGCCCTGCGTACCTGGAGCCGATTTTCTCGCGAAAAAGCCCTTCGAAATCCCTTCGGATCACGAACACGACCCTCGCGAAGCCCGCGCGCAAGGCGTCAAACACCGCGTAGTCCAGCAGCGTTTCACCCGAGGGTCCGACCGGCTCCAGCTGCTTGAGCCCGCCGTAGCGCGAGCCGAGCCCGGCGGCGAGAACAAGGAGTGCAGGCGCCATAAGGGATGCAGTGGGTTGAAAATTGGCCGGCCACTGTTGGCTGGCAACTGGAATACGATCTGCTTTACGTTGAAAACGCCATGAAAACCAAATTCGCCCCCTGGCTGCTTCCCGTCCTTTTGCTGGCAGGCGCGCCCGTCGCGCAGGCCCATCCCGGCCACGGCCCGGCCGACGTGGCTTCCGGATTCCTTCATCCCTTCACGGGCTGGGACCATCTCCTCGCAATGCTGGCTGTGGGCATGTGGGCGGCGCAGCTGGGCAGCCGCGCCCGCTGGGCCCTCCCGTCGGCGTTCGTTGGAGCCATGGCCGTCGGCGCGGTCGTCGGCATCGCGGGCTACGCCCCGCACGGCGTGGACGGGTGGATTCTTGCCTCCGTCCTTGTCCTGGGCCTGCTGCTCGCCTGCGCGATCCGCATGCCCCTGCGCTTCGGCATCGGCCTGGTGGCGCTCGCCGGGTTCTTTCATGGGGCGGCTCACGGGGCCGAGATGCCGTTTCAGGCGGACAGCCTTCGCTTCCTCTCGGGCATGGTGGTCGCCACGGCGCTGCTCCACTCCCTGGGCATGGCCGCGGGGATTTTGCTTGGCCGGAAAAGCCCGCTTCTGGTCCGATTGGCCGGCGCAGGTGTCGTTGCGGGTGGCGTCGCCTTGCTCCTTGCCTGACGGTTCG
>CAZGOX010000097.1:7825-9093 GCA_964527955.1 uncultured Opitutaceae bacterium
GCTCACCGCAGGCCCTTACAGTTGATGCAACTCGTCCGTGCCGCGCTGACCGTGTTCGACGCCGGATTGCCCGTCATCGCGATTCCCGTGGATCGGCAAAAGCTGGCCAAGCGCCTCTGGCGCGGGGCAGCGGAGGATGGGGAGGAATTTGGGTTCGAGCTGGAGTCGCCCCTGGGGGACGGCGACGTCGTCGCGGCATCGAACTCCGCCCGCTACGTCCTCAGGCAGCTGCCCGAGCCCCTGCTTGAGATCCCGCTCGATGTGGCGCCGGACGCGGCGGCCGTCATCGGCTGGGCGGTCGGGAACCTGCATTTTCCCATCGAGGCGCAGCCCACGCGGATTCTCGCCCCGGACGACAGCGGCCTGAGGCAATCGCTCGATCGGATGGGGATCCATTTCCACGAGGTCGCCGCGGTGTTTCAGCCTCACCGCTTCTCGGGCAGCCTGATCGGCCACGGACACGGGCATGGCGAGCACCGGCACTGACTCCTCGGGCTGGATCGCCGGCCTGCTACAAACGGCGGACTCCTTCTATCCCACGGGAGCCTACGCCCATTCGTTCGGGCTTGAGGGCCTTGTCCAGTCGGGAGCGGTCCGGGACCGCGCAACGCTGCAGGCCTTCATCATTGGCCAGGCGCTGCCCGCCCTGGCAAGGACCGACCTTCCGATAGCGGCCCACGCGTGGGCTGCCGCCGGCGATCCTCCCGATTGGGATCGTCTTCGGGAACTCAGCATTCTCGGGGCGGCCGTGCGCGGATCCCGTGAACTGCGGGAGGCATCCGAGTCTATCGGCCATCAGCGGATCGAGCTCGCCGCACGATTGCATGGCGGGGTCGCCGCCGAGTTTGCCCGGCGCGCCCGCGAGGGGGGATGGCCCGCCTCGCAGGGGCTTGCGGCGGCCATCGAGGGCCGCGCGAATGGCGCCCCTTGCGAGGCGGTCCTTGTCGGGACGGTCTACTCCACGGCCGCCGGGCTGGTGGCTGCGGCCATAAAGCTGCTACGGCTCGGCCAGAACGCCGCACAGGCGGTCCTGCGGGAGGCCCTGTCCGGCGCCCCGGCCCTGGTCGCGTCGGCGCTGGCCGTCGGTCCGGTTGACATCGGCTCCTACAACCCCTGGTGGGACATCGCGTCCTCCCGCCACGAAACGGCCGACGGCCGGCTGTTTATTTCCTGACAGGAAGTTGAGGCCATGACCCGCCCCCCAAGGATTGGAATCGGAGGCCCCGTCGGATCGGGCAAGACCATGCTTTGCCTGAGATTGTGCGAGG
>CAZGOX010000098.1:0-8975 GCA_964527955.1 uncultured Opitutaceae bacterium
GTGGAATACCCCGCCGGCCTCTCCAGGGGACGGTCACGGGCCGTGTCCCAAATCGTGAACGCAACGGCTAGCTCCTGGCCCGCCCTGCGAAAGAGGTAGGCATGAAAGGGCAAGTCCCCGCCCGACCAGTGGACCGTGATTTCGCCCAGCGATTTCTCGAGTTCGCAGCCGGCCGTGGGAAGGCAGACCGTGGGATTGTGCAGGAATGGAATGGAGCGGGCGACGGTCCCGCGGTGCCACTCGACGTAGTACGCAAAAAACGTCTTGCCGTCCCCGTCCCGCCACGTCCCCGCATCGTACGCGTCGGGAAGGAGCAATTCGCGGGATGCCTCGGGAAGGGGAACGTCCCGGTACTCCAACCCGTCCTTCGGCAGCTTCGCGACCCAATGGGAGATCTCCGCGTTCCTCGCCTCCCCGCGCGCAAACCAAACATGCACGATTGCCGCATCCAGGAAAAGCAGGCCGGCCACGGCACACAACCACACAGCCCCGGGACGTGCATCGCCCCCGGCCTGTCCGGCTGGCGCGCCCGCAGCGGCGCCGTCCCGGCGACGTGCCCAACGCCAGGCCGCAATCCCGGTCAAGGCCAGGCTGAAGGCCAGCGCGAGCCACCCGGCAGGATCATGCGCGGCATTGAACGACTCCGCGCTTCGCGCGGCCTCAAGCGCAAGAAAGAGGATTCGAAGGAAGTTCCCTGCCAGGGCTGCCGTGATGCCAATGAGGACAAGTGCAATGCGGCGCGCCCAGGAGAACCGAAGCCACTCTCCAAAGAAGAGCGCGATCATGACCGCCGCCTGCAGAGACCGGACGCCGCCGCAGGCATCGTCGACACCCACCCAACCGCCGCCAAAGTACACGGTCGTTCCAAACGCCAGAGCGGGCCTGCCAAAGGAGTTGCATACTTCAGCCGCGACTTCGGCAATTCCCCCACGCAACGGAAAGATGATGCTCTGGTTGACCTGGGTCAGCCATGGCAGCGCTCCCGCCAGAATGATCAACGGGGAGCCGAGCCAGCAAACACCGGGTATGCCGGCGACCAGGTCGGCCGCAGCAAGCGCAACCCCGACAAGCAGCGCCGTGTACACCCAGACCAACGCGGGCCAGAGCGGATATGGAGCGAGCAGGAGCTGCAAAGGAAGGGCGGCGATCGCTACTGCGAAGGCCCCAACCCACCAAACAGGACCCGCCTTGACGCCCGGCTTCACGACCGGGCGCACTGCCCATCGCTCCCAATAAAGGTAGGCGATCAGAATTGGAGCCGCCCACCCATGCCCGAGATCCGGCGCCAAGGCCCATACCCCGCTCAGGGGCATCAGGATCAGCACCGCCAGCGCGGCGCCCGCGAGCCCTAGGGTCAGGTCTGTAGAGCCGCGCCCCGGGGCGGCGCCGGTCATGGCTCGGGCGGCGGCTTCATGCCGGAATCAGCATGGGCCGGAATGGGCTTTTTATCGAGCTCCACGCGCGCTCCAATAAAGAGTGCCTGCTCCTCCTTCGTAAATTTAGTGCCCAAGGAAAGGCCCTGCAGGCGGTCCACCTGGCCCCTATCCTTGTTCACCCCGTAGACGTAAGCCAGATAGGGAGAACGCGGAGAATAGTCCCGGTCAGCCTGCGACATTCTTGTGACCACGGCGAGGGCCTCGGGAGCTTTGCCGGCCTGGGCAAGTGCAAATGCGTAGCTCGTCGCGTAAAATGGGTTGGCGGTGTCCTTCTGGTACAGCTGCTGGACCACATCCTTGGGAGGATCCCAATCGCTGGCGGGCTGCGTGAGCAGGGTTAGGAGGGCTGCGTCGTGCTTGTAACGAACCACCGAGGGGTGGGCGTCGCGCAGCACAATCATCACGTCCCTCATGCTGGCTGCGTCACCCTTGGCGCGGTAGGCATTGAACAGGGCCTGATGGGCCCAGGTCTGGTCCGGAAAAACCCGTGTGATCGCCCACAGCGTGCGCTCGGACTCGGCTTCAAATAGCCAGACGCCGGCCAATCTCTGCAGGGCGACAAGTGAAAGCAGGCTGTTCTGGCCGGCCTGGATCGCCTGGTCCCACACCTGGGCCTGGAGCGTCGGGCTGCCGCGGCTGCCGACTAAATGCGCAGCCATGGCCAGGCGAATAACTTCGGGAGGCACGGGGCCCCAGGCTCCCGCCTCAAGCATGGTCGCGAGCCGGTCCCAGTCCTTCAGCTGAGCAGCCGTGCCCGCGCGGGCCGAATTGACCGGGCTTGTGTCCCTGACAGCAGGAGGCAGTCCGCCGAGCCAGCTGTCGGCCTGGGCGACCTTGCCCTGGACAAGGAGCCAGTCCGAAAAATCGACTGCGTCGGACGGGGTCGCACCCGCAAGCGGGGCTAGTTCGGCGAATACATCGCCAAAAGGCCTCTTGTCCAAAAGCTCGTCGAAATTGGCCTTGTACAGGCGATCTTTGAAGGTCGCCCCTGGGTCTGCCGCGAGAAGACCGGCCCATTTCTTCGCCTGCAAATAGTCGCGCCTGGCCATGGCGTCCGACATCAGCTGCCGATGCGCCCGGAGCGAAAACTTGGGGTTTGTGGCGATTTGCTCCAGATAACGGTGCGCATCGTCTCGTTTTGCGGCATCTGGGTGCTTGAGGTGGAGAGCGGCTTGGGCAAACTTCAGGTCTTCGTTGTCCGGGGTCATCGCCTTCAGGCGATCCAGCAACATGTCGGCCACCGGCGCATTCTCAGTGGCAACGGCAAAGGAGAGCGCCGCGGCAAGGGCCGGGGGCTTGTTCGCATCCTCGGGCGCCATCTGCGAGAGCGCGTCGTGTGCAGCGTTGTAATCGCCGAACTTTATCGCCGAGTTCACAAGCGCAACGCGGTCGTCCACCGTCGCAGACATCATCTGGACGATTTCCTGGCGGACATCCAGGCTCTGGCGCGAGCCGACCTGCTCAAGCATGTCGGCTGCGATGCGGAAGGCGCCTATGTTTCCCGGCGCAGCCTGGAAAGCAACCTGGAGCGCGAGCTGTGCATCCGCCGCATCATTCTTCTCGATAAACCCCTTTGCTTGTTTGAGCGCCCTCTGCTGCTTCCAGAGGTGATACTGCTCCTTGATCGGGTCGATTCCCAGCCACGCCCCTATGGCCACGGCAACCGCGGCAATAACAAGCCCACGCTTCAATAAAACTTCCCGATGGGTGATCCTTCGCGATTGGAGAAGCTGAACCATGATGTACGGCATTCAATGCACGACAAAGCGGGCGGGCAAGGAAGCCGTGGTAAGCATAATTGCGCATGTGGGTTTACCTGCAACAGCAAACAGGCCCGGCAGGTTACGTTTTGAAATCCCTGACACTTGACGCTGTGAACGGGTGGCACACCTTTGCCCAATGAGAATCTTTCAGGCCAGATTCATCGCGCTCTTGATTGCTGCTTTCTCTTGCGCCGCCGCCGTTCGCGCCGACGGCCCGTATCGGTATTCGGGCGAAATCAAGATCGGTGGCGAGGGAGGATGGGACTACCTGCAGGTCGACCCGGCCGCACGGCGGTTGTACGTGAGCCATGCCACGAAGGTCGTGGTGATCGACATCGACCGTCGCGCGATTGTCGGCGAGGTCGCCGACACGCCGGGCGTCCACGGAATCGCCGTGGCCCCCGAGCTCGGCCGCGGGTTCGCAAGCGACGGCCGCGCCTCCTGCGTGAGCGTCTTTGACCTTGCGACGCTGCAGACGTTGTCCAGGTCGACCACGGGCCAGAACCCGGACGCCATCCTCTACGACAGCGGGCAGCGGGAGACGCTTGCCTTCAATGGGCGCAGCCATTCGGCAACCGTGATCACCGCTTCCACCGGCCAGGTGATTTCGACGATTCCGCTGCCCGGGAAGCCGGAGTTCGCGGCCTCCGACCCGGCCAGCGGCCGTGTATTCGACAACATCGAGGACAAGAACGAGGTCGCCGTGATCGACACCGGAGCGCACCGCGTCTCGGCGCTCTGGCCGATCGCCCCCGGCGAAAGCGCCTCGGGCATGGCGATCGACCGGGAGCATCACCGGCTCTTTCTTGGCTGCGAGAACCTCCTGATGGTGGTCATGGACAGCACCGACGGACGGGTCGTCGCAACGGTTCCCATCGACAAGGGCGTCGACGCCAATGCCTTCGACCCCGGGACGCAGCTCGCCTTCAGCTCGAACGGCGCCGGCACGGTCACGGTCGTGCAGGAGCTGAGCCCGGAATCCTTCAAGGTTGTGCAGGTCCTGCCCACGGTTCGCGGTGCGCGCACGATGGCCCTCGACACAAAGACGCACGCAATTTTCCTGGCCGCGGCAGACTTTGAGCCGCAGCCACCGCCCCAGCCCGGGGCCCCCTGGCAGAGACCGAAGATCGTGCCGGGCACCTTTCGGATCCAGATCTACGGCTATGCGCCATGATTGCCCCGGCCTTGGTGCAGCTCATTGGCGACGAGGTCGCGATCCGCTGGAGCGACGGGGCCGAGACGTACCTCACGGCTGAACGCCTGCGCGCCGCTTCGCCGAGCGCCGAGACCAAGGGCGAACGCGATGTGTTCGGGACCCAGTATGGGGGCGCCGGACCGCGCAACTTTTCCGGCGTCAAGGTTCTCGGGTGGGAGCAGGTCGGCAACTACGCGCTGCGGTTCGGCTTCAGCGACGGGCACAGCACCGGCCTTTACACCTACGAATACCTCCGCAACCTGACCTGACCACAAACCCGCAACATGCCTTCCTTCCCCACCCGCGCCACGAAGGCCGAGATCGAGCTCGGCGACGCCTTCTGCCCGAAATTCGGCCCTGATGGGCTGCTCCCCTGCATCACGACGGACTGCAAGTCCGGGGAGGTGCTGATGTTTGCCTTCATGAATGAGGAGGCCCTGGCCCACACGATCCGCACAGGCCGGGCGACCTATTGGAGCCGCTCCCGCGGGAAGCTTTGGATCAAGGGCGAGGAGTCGGGCAACGTGCAAAACGTGAAGGAGCTGCGCGTCGACTGCGACCAGGACGTGATTGTCCTCAAGGTGGAGAATGTCGGGGGCGCCGCCTGCCACAACGGCTACCCCTCCTGCTTCTACCGCAAGCTCTCGGCCGGGGCGAACCCGGATGTGCCGGAATCCCTCAGGCTCGAGTTCGCGGCGGAGCGGGTCTTCGACCCGGCCAAGGTGTATAAGAAGTAGGTCAGCGAGCTTGCTCGCGCTCAGTAAGAAGCATGTCGGCGAGCTTGCGCGCGCTCAGGGTATGCCCGGACGGGCGGGCCGCCCGTCCCTACCCCGGGAAATCCGAACCTACTCGAGCTCCGTCTCGTCGACGATCGTGAACAAGAGGTCGGCGGAGGAAACGACCTGGCCGTCGACCGTGCACGTCCCCTCGGCCATCGCCAGCCTGTCGCCGCGCGACTTGGTCAGGCGCGCCGTGATGATGAGCTGGTCGCCGGGCCTCACCGGCTTGCGGAACTTCACCTTGTCCGCGCTCATGAAGAATGCGTTTTTGACGGCGCTTGCCGTCCTGCGAATCATCAGGATGCCGGCCGCCTGGGCCATGGCCTCGAGCTGAAGCACTCCGGGCATGACCGGGTTTCCCGGGAAGTGCCCGTTGAAGTAGGGTTCGTTGATCGTCACGTTCTTCAGGGCGACGAGTTCGTCGGTCCCCTTGAACTCGATCACCCGGTCGATCATGACGAAGGGATAGCGGTGCGGAAGCATGTCCAGGACGCGCCTGGTATCGAGCGAGGTCTCGTTCGCGAGCACCACCGGGCTGCCCGCGGCGCCGGCCGCCTTCTTCCGGGGGCTCTTCTTCCCCTGCTGGAGGCGCTCAAACAGGGCCTTGGTCAGCTCCGCGTTGATCGCATGCCCCGGGCGGGTTGCGACGATATGGGCCTTGAGCGGCATCCCGAGGAGCGCCACGTCCCCGATCACGTCGAGGATCTTGTGGCGGACGAACTCGTCCTTGAAGCGCAGCGGCTCCTTGGAGATGATCTTGTCGCCCCGGATCACGATGGCGGAGTCGAGCGAGCCCCCGCGGATCTTTCCGAGTTTCAGCAGTTCCTCGATGTCCTCGTAGATCGTGAACGTGCGCGCGGCGGCCACCTGGGACTGGTACACCTCCGGATCGATGTTCAGGGAAAGGTGCTGGGTGTGGACCCCGCGGTCGTCGGCGGAGGTGCACGAGATCTTGAATCCGTCGTACGGGAGGGCGATGATCGACGAGTTGCCGCGGGCGACGGAAACCGGGGCGTCGAGGACGTAGTACTCCCGGTCCTTGTCCTGCTCCACCGGATCCCCCTCGAGGATCAGGTTCACGAACGGGCGGGCCGAGCCATCCATGATGGGCGGCTCCGACGCGTCCATCTCGACGGTCACGTTGTCGATGCCGCAGCCGACCAGGGCGCTGAGAACGTGCTCCACGGTGTGGATCTTCGCGTGGCCGGACTGGATGGTGGTCGCGCGGACCAGGTCCGTGACGAAGTCGACCCGCGCCCGGAGCTCCGGCCCCCCATGCAGGTCCGTCCGCTTGAACACGATCCCGTGGTCAATGGGGGCCGGCTTCAGGGTAAGGTTCACCGCGTCGCCGGTGTGAAGTCCGTTGCCCTTCAGGGAGACTGCACGCGCAAGGGTCCGTTGTTTCATGGGGAGTTGGGGCTAGGCTCTATGCAGTGGGCGGCAAGCTCAAGGATGAATGGGGACGCGGAAGGGTGCCCCACCGTGCCACGATTCGCCAGGTCCCAGCTGTAGGTCAGCGAGCTTGCTCGCGCCTTCCCTGAGCGCGAGCAAGCTCGCTGACCTACGGACCAGGAGGGCCCTCGACCGAATTCAGGGTTGCCTATTCCCGCGCGGTCATGGCTAATTTCCCTCCCTTAACTTTCTTTAGAGCACAGCCCACGACCGCCAGCACCCCACCCTAGCCTTACACCTTCCGCCTCCCCATCCCATGCCCGCAGCCAACGACATTCGCAAAGGTCAGGTCATCAAGCATAACGGCGAGCCCCACCTCGTCATGGAGACCCAGCACCGCACGCCCGGAAACCTCCGCGCCATGGTGCAGATCAAGATGCGCAACCTCCGTTACGGTAAGTCGCTGGAGCAGCGCTTCGGCTCGACCGACACGCTTGAGGTGCTCCAGACCGACCGCCGTACCCTGGAATTCAGTTACGCCGACCGGGACACCTATGCCTTCATCGACCCGGAGAACTTCGAGCAGGTTGAGTTGAGCGCCCAGACGATCGGCGATGTAAAGAACTACCTCACGCCCGGCGGCAAGGTAGACGTGCTCTTTGTGGATGAGAAGCCGATGACCGTGGACCTTCCCTCGGCGGTCACGCTCAAGATTGTCGAGTCCTCGGACGGGGTCCGGGGCGACACCACCAGCAACGTGCAGAAGCCCGCCATCCTCGAGACGGGTCTCGCGATCCAGGTTCCCCTTTTCGTCAAGGAAGGCGAGATGGTCCGCGTCAGCACGGCCGACGGCACGTACCTGGGGAGAGCGTGAGTTTTCCGAGGTAGGGACGGGCGGCCCGCCCGTCCGGGAATACTTGCAGGTCTGTACACAGCCCTTCTGTCCGTCTTAGACGAAGGCGTTTCATCCGGGGTTCTTGAATGACCAGAGCGCATGCCCGGACGCCCGGTGCCGGGCGTCCCTACCCCTGAACCTGACCCCTTCCTAAAATACCCTCGCCCACAGCACCTTGAGGTAGCGGCTCTCCAGGCAGTTGGAGTACACGGGATGGTCCGGGCCCGGGCCCGTGCGGTCGAAAAACTGGAGGCGCCGGCTCTGGCGGTGGGCCGCCTTGATCACGTGCTGCTCGAAGTCCTCCAGGCTCAGCAGCCCCGAGCAGGAGCAGGTGACAAAGATTCCGCCAGGCTTCACCAGGCTTACCGCAAGCTGGTTCAGGTCCTCGTATTTCTGGCGGCCCTCCCAGTTGCCATGGTCGTCGCGCGTGAAGATGAACTTCGGCGGATCGAGGACGACCACGTCCCATGCCTCCCCGTTCTGCTGCATCTGCCTCGCGTACGCGAACGCGTCGGCGTGCACGAGCTTGAGCCGCACCTGGTTCAGGTTGGCGTTGCGCCGGGCCTGCTCGAGGGCCACCTCGTCCAGGTCCACCGCGGTGACCTCGTCGGCGCCTCCAAGCACCTTGGCGCAGAGCGAAAACCCGCCTGTGTAGCAGCAAAGGTCGAGCACCCGCGCCCCGGCCGTGAAGCGGGTGAGGGCCTTCCGGTTCTCGCGCTGGTCGCAGAAGAATCCGGTCTTGTGGCCCTCGGCAAAATCAACTTCGTAGCGCACCCCGTGCTCGCGGATCTTCACCGTCCGCGGAGCCGCGGCCTGGGTCTCGTTGAAGGCGGACGGCTTGATCCCCTCGAGGCTGCCGAGGTCGTGGTCCACCTGGATGCGCGCAAACTTTGTGCCCGCCAGCTCGTGCAGGAGCGGCAGCCACCCGGGAAGCCTCTCGGCCATCCCCAGGCTGAAGATCTCACAAAGCAGGACGTCCGCGTACCGGTCGATCGTGAGGCCGCTCATGCCGTCACCGTCTGAATTGAGGAGTCGGTAGGCGTCGGTGAAGGCGTCGAGCTTGAACACATCTCGACGCAGCGCCACCGCCCGGTGGATCGCCTGTTCAAAATACTCCTCCCCCACGGGCTCGGGTGAATGGACCACGACCCTGAGCGGAATCTTTGCGCGGGGATTGTAGAGCCCCGAGCCGGCGCGCTCCCCGTTCTTGTCGAAGACGGCCACCCAGTCGCCCGGTCGCGCATCCGGCGACACCTTGCCGAGCAGCCGCGGAAAGATCGCCGGATGGAAGGTGATGTACTTCAACTGGGCCCAGGGCCGCGGCCAGGACGAGCGGTCGACCGGGGGCGGCTCTCGCCTTTCGGGGGTTGCGGGTTCCGGCATGAAGGATGGGATGCCTGCGAAGCTCGATCCGTCGAACCTTTTTGTGCCCGAATGTTGAATCCAAACCGGCGCGGGCTCACCCTCACCCATCGAATCCAACCACATTTGACCATGAACCTTGACCACAACGCA
>CAZGOX010000099.1:0-7701 GCA_964527955.1 uncultured Opitutaceae bacterium
TCCATGATGATTCCACCCGCCGGCGCAACTCGCGGTACTTCTACGCCGGGTTCGTCTACAACTTCGGCTCGGCGAAGAAGAAGACGAAGAGCGACGTGCTGCAGTTCGACAACTCGAACTAGGGTGCCGCAGGGCGTCGCCCTCGTTTTCGCCGGCCGAGCCGGATTGGGTCGGCGGACGTTCATCCGCCCCGTTGACGTGGTCCGCGCGGTCCTCCACGGTCGCCTGATGAAGAAGGCTCTCGCTTGGCTCTGGCTGCCCTGTCTGGCGCTTCCCCTGCACGTGCGCGCCGCCCCGCTGCGGACAGTCGCCGAGTTCCAGGCCGAGGCGGCGCCGTTCCACTCGGAAATCCGGGTGCCCCCGTTTGAGACCACCCCGGAGCAGATCCGCGCCGCCGCCGCGGCCGCGATGGCGGCCGGCGACGCGGCGATCGACCGGATCGTCCGCGGGAACCCTGCGACCGCGACCTTCGAGAGCACGTTCGGGGCCCTGGACAACCTCGAGGGCGAGGTCGGACTGGCGAACCGGCGCATCGAGTTCATCCAGCAATCGAGCCCGAGCAGGGAGGTGCGCGAGGCGGCGGAAGTCGCGGCGAAGAAGCTGGATGAGTGGCAGGTGGGGATTGAATACCGGGAAGACCTCTACGCCGCCCTCCGGGCTTTCGCGGCCACAAAGCCGGCACTCTCGGGCGAGGACAAGCGGCTCTTCGACTTCACCCTGCGCGACTATCGGCGGGCGGGCCTCGAATTGCCTCCGGCCCAGCGCCGGGAGGTGGAGGCCCTCCGCAAGGAGCTGAGCACGCTGGCCACGGACTTCGGCGTCAACGTCGTCAATACCCATTCCTCCCTCGTGTTCACCCGCGCGGAACTGGCCGGGGTGCCCGACTCCTTTCTCGCCGCTCCCGGGCGCAAGACCGGCGAGGACGCCTACACGATCCAGGTCAATGTGACGCCGCAGCGCATGATGGTCGAACAGAACTGTTCGGTGGCGGCGACCCGGCGCCAGGTCGCGATCGCGGAATTCCACCTGGCGCAGGAGGTTAACGTGCCCTTGATTAACCGGATCGTGGCCCTCCGGGCGGAGATCGCCCGGAAATTGAACTATGCCTCATGGGATGACTACCAGATCGAGGTCAAGATGGCGAAGGACGGCGCGACTGCGACCGCGTTCATCGAGGACTTGATTCGCGGGATCCAGCCGAAGTTCGACGCCGAGGTGGCGGAGATGCAGGCGCTGAAGGCGGCGGACACGGGCGATCCCCAGGCGCGGATCGATTTCGCCTACTGGCGCTACTACCAGAACCAGGTCGTCAAACAGAAGTACACGATCGATTCGGAGGCGCTGCGCGTCTACTTCCAGTATGAGCGCGTCCTTCAGGGGATGTTCGCGATCTACCAGTCGATCTTCGGCCTGAAGTTCGAGCAGCTGCAGCCCTCCTATGTCTGGGCCGACGGGGTGACGCTCTGGGGCGTGAGCGACGCGCGGACCGGCGAGCCGATGGGGCTCTTCTACCTCGACATGTTCCCCCGGGAGGGGAAGTTCAACCACTACGCCCAGTTCTCGATCCAGCCCGGGCGCCTGCTGCCCAGCGGGGTTTACCTGCGGCCGACGGTGGCCCTGCTCTGCAACTTTCCGCCGCCGACGAGCGGCGTCCCCTCGCTCCTCAATCACCAGGAGGTGACGACGGTCTTCCACGAGTTCGGCCATGCGATGCATTCCATTCTCACGCGGGCCCATCGGGACCGCTTCTCCGGCACCAGCGTGCCCCGGGATTTCGTCGAGGCTCCCTCGCAGATGCTGGAAAACTGGCCGTTCGACAAGAAAGTCCTGGACACCTTTGCCGCCGACTACCGGGATCCGAGCAAGAAGGTGCCCGCCGCGACCCTCGAACGGCTGAAGGAGGTGCGCCTGGGCACCGTCGGCGTCATCTACCGGCGCCAGCTCGCCTTCGCCCTGCTCGACCTCAGGCTGCACGGGCCCCGCGCCGCGGGAGCCGCCGTCGACAGCCACGCCGAAACCAACCGCGTGATCGATGAGGTCTTTTTTCCGATGCCGGCGGACACCGCTTTCGTCGCCTTTTTCGCCCACCTCGCCGAAGGCTACGACGCAGGCTACTACGGCTATGCCTGGGCGGACTCGATCGCGGCGGACATGGCCACGGTCTTTGAGGCGGCGCCCGACGGCTTCCTGGACCAGGGCGCCGGCCGGCGGATGCGCGACGAGGTCTATTCCCAGGGCGACGCCCGCGACGTCTCGGTCTCGATCGAGGATTTCCTCGGCCGGCCGCGCTCGAACGCGCCTTTTCTCAAGAAGCTCGGCATCCACTGACCAGGCGGCGAACACCCGCGATATGATCGCTCCCCAGGAACTTCGCACGGCGCCGGAGCGCTCGACGCGAATGCCGCGGGGCATCCCCTATATCATAGGCAACGAGGCGGCCGAGCGCTTCAGCTTTTACGGGATGCGCGCCATCCTCGTGGTCTTCATGACCCAATACCTCCGCGACGGCCGCGGCGCGCTGGCCGTCATGGGAGAGAACGAGGCGAGCGGCTGGTACCACGCCTTCGTGGCCTCGAATTACTTCTTTCCCCTCTTCGGCGCCATCGTCGCAGACGCCTTTTGGGGCAAGTACCGCACGATCTTCTGGCTTTCGATCGTCTACTGCTTCGGCCATGCGGCCCTGGCGGTCAACGACACCCGGCACGGGCTGGCCGTGGGCCTCGCCCTGATCGCGATCGGTGCCGGCGGGATCAAGCCCTGCGTCTCCGCGAACGTCGGCGATCAATTTGGGCCGACGAACGCCCACCTGATTTCGCGCGCGTTCAGCTGGTTCTACCTCTCGGTCAACGCGGGATCCTTCATCTCGATTCTACTGATCCCGACGCTGCTGCAGCGTTTCGGGCCTCACGTGGCCTTTGCCGTCCCGGGAATCCTGATGCTGCTCGCGACCGTCGTTTTCCGGGCGGGCCGTCACAAGTTCGTCCACGTCCCCCCGAAGCGCCGCGACTTCTTCCGGAACACCTTCAATCGCGAGGGCCTGGCCATCCTGGGGAGGCTGGCCATCATCTTCGCGTTCGTGGCTGTCTTTTGGTCGCTCTGGGACCAGAGCGGCGGCGAATGGGTGCTGCAGGCCGGCAAGATGAACCTGCATTTCGCCGGCATCACCTGGCTGGCCTCGCAGATCCAGGCGGTCAACGCGCTCCTCATCCTGCTCCTGATCCCAATCTTTCAATATGTGATCTATCCGGCTTGCTCGCGGGTCTTCCCGCTTTCCCCGCTGCGGAAGATCGGACTGGGCCTGGTCGTCACCGGTTTCTCCTTCGTCGTCAGCGCCTGGATCGAGGGGCGCATCCACGCCGGGCTCAGGCCCAACATCGCATGGCAGTTTCCGGCCTTCACGCTGCTGTCGGCCGGGGAGGTCATGGTCTCGATCACCGCGCTCGAATTCGCCTACACGCAGGCGCCGCGGCACATGAAGTCCATCATCATGGCCCTCTACCTCCTTTCTATCAGCGCGGGCAACGCCTTCACGGCGCTGGTCCATTTTTTCATCCAGAATGCCGACGGCACGACGAAGCTGCAGGGTGTGGCCTACTATCTCTTCTTTGCGTTCCTTTCGGTGGCAGCGGGGATCGGCTTCGCTTTTGTGGCCCTCCGATACCGCGAAAAGACCTACTTGCAGGAAGAGGCGGTCGCGGCCGATCGCGCCGCAGCCTGACTGTCTATTTCGCCGCCATCGCGCGGACACGAATCCGTGCAAGGGCGGATTCTTGGGGCACAGAAACTGCTTCATTGCCTGCCAGATAAGTGCCATGACGGCACCCTTAGACGCGCGGGGTTTCTGTTTCGTTCAATTTAGCGTGATGGGGTGTAACCCGCAGCCGAATGCTATATAATTCATGAACAATAGTTTACATATTTAAATACGTTTTTGGTTACATATTCGTTACGAGCTGCTATCCCTTATTCAAACAGTCCGGCAAAGCACCGAAACTCCCTAACTCGGAACTCAAAAACTGACGAACGCTATGAAACGATACTCCCTTAAGAAGCCGCTGGCCGCCTTCCTCGCCCTGTTGGGCGCAAGCTCGATGGTCGCGCAGACCACCACCACCACCACAACAACGGCCAGCGCGGCTGCCCCCGCGGCCCAGGCGCCGGCTCTGCCCGCAGACAAGACGGTAAAGATGGAAAAGTATGTCGTGACCGGCTCCTACCTGCCGGAGTCTGCCACCGTCTCCGCCAGCCCCGTCGTCTCGATCGAGGCCGCGGAAATCGGCCGCTCGGGCGCCACGGATCCCCTGCAGATGCTGAAGCAGATGACGCCCTACTTTGCCGGCAACTCCAACATCGGCACCGAGTCCAACAACGGCTATGCCGGTGAATCCAACGTCGCCCTGCGCAACCTGCAGACCCTGGTCCTCATCAACGGACAGCGGATGGTCGATTCCCCGTTCAGCAACACGAGCGGCGGAACGCCGGCGGTCGACTTGAATTCGATTCCCACCGCGATGATCGAGCGGATCGATATCCTCAAGGACGGCGCTTCGACGATCTACGGTTCCGACGCCATCGGCGGCGTGGTGAATATCATCCTGAAGAAGGACTATTCCGGTTTTGAGGCGGGCACCCGGTTCGGCGCCACCCAGGACGGCGACTACAAGACGCGCACCGGCTACCTCGTTGGCGGCGTCTCCGAACCCGGCGTTTCAATCACGGTCGGCGCCCAGCATTTCGAGAACACGTCGCTGCTGACCACCGACCGGCCGCTCACCACCATGACGCCGGCCCAGGAGGCGGCTTTGGGTTTCAATGTCACCAGCGGCGTCTTCAGCGGCAGTTATCCCGGACGGGTGGGCAACGACATCGTTGCCGGCTCGCCGCTGGCAGCGGGAGCTCCCGGCTACAACCCCAGCATTCTCAGCCCACCGGCGAAGAGCAGCCCAACCGCTGCCCCGCTGACCCTGACCCAGCTGGAAACGCTCGGCTACTATATTCCGGTCAGCAAAACTCCTCTGTTCGCCCAGGTCGGGAGCGCGTCGATCCTGAATACGACGTTGCTGGAAAATGACCTGTATGTTCCCACCAAGCGCAACGAATTCATTGCCAATGCGGACAAGGAGCTGTTTGGCAAGACTCTCGAAGTCTTCGGTGATTTCCTCTTCTCTCAGACGACCAATGGCGGCAGCTTTCTCGCTCCCGCGCCGGTCGCGGGCGTCGGCCCTGGCGGCGCCAACGCGCTGTCGATTCCGGCAAACAATCCCTACAATCTTTTCGGAGTCACAATCGGCGTCGGCCAGGCTGCCGGAGCGCCCTCGGCCCGGACGCGGCTGATCGAATTCGGCAACCGTTCGAGCGTCAACGAGACGAACACCTGGCGGTTCGTCGGGGGCCTCAAGGGCGATCTCAACGACCACTATAGCTGGGAGGCCGACTACGACTATTCGCGCGCCGGCACGACGGAGAAGATCCTGGGTGGGGCCAACGGCTCGACCATAAACCAGGCCATGATTCCGCTCCTGAATTCCTCCGGCGGGTACGTTTTCAACGCGGCGGGCCGCCCATTGTCGATCCTCACGGACTCCGCGGGCAACAACCTGCCGGTCTATGACTTCTTCGCCGTCCCGGGATTCAATGACCCGGCGACCCTCAATGCGGTCAAGGCCACGCTCTTCAAGTCCGAGGCGACGACCCTGCGCGACATCAGCGTCCGCCTGAAAGGCACGCCCTTCGAGTTGCCGGCGGGAGACCTCTCTTTCGCCCTGGGCGTGGAAACTCGCCGGGAGGAACTCGACAGCTCGGTCGACGCGCTGTTCGCGAGCGGCCTCGCGCTCGGTTACAATGCGGCCAAGACGTTCCCCGGTGGTGGCGGCGCCCGTAGCACGACCGGCGAATTCATCGAATTTGGCGTGCCGGTGACCTCCCCCAAGATGGCGGTTCCCGGGTTCTACACGCTCGAATTCAATCTGGCCGATCGTGAGGAGAAGATCAAACCCGGCGGCAATGCCAACACGCCAAAATTCGGCGTCCGCTGGCTGCCTTTCGACGACAGCTTCGTCATTCGCGGCACCGTGGCCCGGGGATTCATAGCCCCGTCGGTCTACCGTCTGTTCGGCCCTTCGGCTGGCAACTCACCCTCGGTTACGATCCAGAACGGCAACGGCACGACGGGCTCGGGCGGCGGGATCGCCGGCAAGTCCGCGGTTCAGATCAATTCCAACGAGTTGTCCAATCCCGCGCTCCTTCCGTCCCACTCCAAGTCGTGGACCGCCGGCTTTGTCTATTCGCCCAAGCAGGTCCGCGGCCTGAGCTTCTCGGTGGACTATTACCACATCACCCAGGACAAGGTGGGCGGCATCGACTATAATTCGATCTTCGCCGACCTAAATGCCCGGGGCTCCGCCTCCCCCTATGCCGCGGGTTACATCTTTGCGGACGGCACGAAGCTCACCTCCACCGCTGCCAATCAGATCACCACGACCAATGCCGGCACGCTATCCGTCCCCTTCAATCCGGCCGGCGACCAGTGGACCGATGGACTTGATCTCGGGGTGAATTACGACTTCAAGACCGACAGCATTGGCACCTTCGGGATCGGCGCGAACGCGAATATCGAGTTCAACTACAAGTGGCGCGCGACCTCGACCTCGCCCTATTACCAGTATGCCCGGGTCTTCACCGACAGCACCGAGGGACTTGGCGGATACGAGGGCCTGCTCCCGAGCTATCTGATCAAGCCGTACATCAACTACAGCTACAAGGCGATCTCGGCCTCGGTGTTCATGACCTACTATCCCACGGTGACCGCGCCGGGCAGCCTGTTCGCGGGCCAAGCCACGACGAATTCCGACACGATCAACGGGCTCGCCTACAAGATCCCGAGCTACTTCACCGCGGATGCGACCGTGTCCTACGTCCTGCCTGACTTCGGCCATTCCTGGATGCGCAACACCACGGTCACCGTCGGGGCGGACAATGTGTTCAACAAGCATGCGCCGTACGTGCCGGGTGACGGCGCCTTCACGGCTGAAGCCAATACGGTCAAGGGATCGTACGATATCTTCGGCCGCATGCTGTTCGTCGAGCTGAAGAAGGCGTTCTAAGTTTCCGCCGGCCTTCCGGTAGATTCAACGGCGACCCGGTTGGGTCGCCGTTTTTTTTACCGGCGGAATGGCATTGCGGCCCCCGGCCGCAGGGGCATATGCCCGAGTGATGAAAGCGATTGTCCTGGCCGGTATGCTTCTTCCCTTGGGCGCCTGCCTGATGCGCGCGGATGACGTGAAGTTCACATCCACGCTTTCCGCCACCGACCTGGCGGCAACGGGAGTGGGGGACCTTTCGCCCGCGCAGCGCGCCCGCCTGGACGAACTGGCAGAGGCGTACAAGAACGGCGCGCTGGCCGCCGCACCAGCTTCCGTCATGCCGACCGCCCCGGCCAGCCCCGTGGCCCTTGCTGCCGGGGCGCCTCAGTCCTCCGTTCCCCCAGTGGCGCCGCCTCCGGCGAAGAGCTTTTTGGCGCGATTGAAGATCCCCCATCGGGCCGGCGCGGCGCCGAAGCCCGCGCCGATGGAGAGCACGGTTCCAGGCCGCTTTCGCGGTTGGTCGGCGGGGCAGATCTTTGTCCTGGCCAACGGCCAGCGCTGGCAGGTGGCCAATGGCGACAGCTATTACAGCCCCGTGGTCGAGAATCCCCGGGTCCAG
>CAZGOX010000099.1:7801-8954 GCA_964527955.1 uncultured Opitutaceae bacterium
GTGAGGGAGGGAAACCAATGCGAATGCCGGGCCGAGCGGATGGCGTCGACGGCCGCCTGGACGTCGCCGTCGCTGCGATTCTTGAAACCCACGGGCATGGAGAGTCCCGAGGCGAGCTCGCGGTGGATCTGGCTCTCCACGGTGCGCGCGCCGATGGCCGCCCAGGAGACGAGGTCGGCGTAGTACTGCCCGAGGATGGTGTCGAGAAACTCGGTCGCGACCGGCAGGCCGAGACCGACCACGTCGAGCATCAGTTGCCGGGCGAGGTGCAGCCCCTTGTGGATCCGGTAGGAGTTATCGAGGTCCGGGTCGTTGATAAGGCCTTTCCAGCCGAAGACGGTGCGGGGCTTTTCGAAGTAGACCCGCATCACGAGAAGTAGGGTGTCCCGGTGCCGGCGGGCCGCTTCGGCCAGCCGGCCGGCGTATTCGACGGCCGCTACGGGGTCATGGATCGAGCACGGACCGACAACCACGAGCAGCCGCAAATCGCGTCCGCCAATGATCGCTTCTATTTCCCGGCGGGTGCGCGCGACGGTCGCGGCCTGCGCATCGTCGAGGGGAAGCTTTTGCTCGAGGTCCGCCGGCGCGTCGAGCGGCCGCGTCGAGCGGATCCGGAGGTCTCCGGTCGATTCACTCATCGGCGGGGGCCCTCCGGGTGGCCGCGGGCGGGATAGACGCGATCATAGCCCCAGCTCGCTCCTGGCCTCGGCAAACGCGCCGAGGGCGAATTTCAGCTGCTCTTGATCGTGGGCGGCGCTGATCTGGATCCGCAGGCGTGCGGTGCCCGCCGGCACCACCGGATACGAGAAAGCCGTCGCGTAGACCCCCTTTTCAAGCATCCGACAGGCAAACTCCTCGGTCCGCCGCGCGTCGCCGATGATGACCGGGATGATCGGGTGGAGACCCGGCGCGACCGGCAGTCCCGTCCGCTCGAGGCCGGCGCGAAAAAACGCCGTGCTTTGCGCCAGCCGGTCCCGTCGCGCCGGCGAGGCCGTGATGAGGTCCAGCGCGGCTATCGAGGCCGCGACGATCGGGGGCGGCAGGGAATTTGAGAAAAGGTAGGGGCGGGAGCGCTGGCGAAGAAAATCGACCAGCTCCCGGCGCCCTCCGACGTAGCCCCCGTTCGCCCCGCCGAGCGCCTTGCCCAGGGTGC
>CAZGOX010000100.1:0-8900 GCA_964527955.1 uncultured Opitutaceae bacterium
CTGCGACCTCCTGGTCCCAAACCAGGCGCTCTACCAGGCTAAGCTACACCCCGGGGCCCAAGCGGCTCAGGCCATCCCTGAACCCCGGGGGTGTCAATTAGAAGTGCTTTTTGATCGTGACGGAGGCCGAGATCGGCTTCCGGACGAAGATCGTGTCGTTTCCGGCAAAGCTCACGTCAATCGGGTCGAGGAGCCGGGCGTTCGTGATGTTCGTGACGTTGACCCGGACTTCCCAGGCCTTGCGGCGGTAGAACACAAAGCCATCCAGTTCCGTCTCGTTGGGAACCGCGAGGGTGTCCTGGTCGTTGGCATACTGCCTGCCGATGAACTGAGGCCCGATGCCGCCGCCAAACCCCGACGGGTGCGTGTACTCGAGGAAGGCGTTGATCTGGATCTGCGGAATTCCCGGGGTCCGCATCCGGGCTTTGGGCGGGAACCACGAAAAGAAGTTGGGATCCCCGAGCCCGGTGCCGGCCTGCCCGTCGACGACCGTGGTCGGGTCATAGCTGTCGAGGTAGTTCCCGGTCTGCTGGAAGTACTTCGGGCCGAAGGAGGTCGCGTCCTGGTAGGTGACGTTGGCGTTGATGGTCCAGCGCTTGTTCGGCTGGTAGACCACCTGGAACTCGATCCCCTGGTCGCGGATCTTGTCCGTGGCGCCGCCGAGCTGCACGCCGAGCTTGGTCTGCTGGAACGCGACAAGGTCGAAGTACGCCGTGTTGTTCAGGAAGCTTTCCTTGAAGCCGAGTTCGTAGAGCGTGCTGACCGCGTCCAGGGCCGTCTGGAGCTGCTGGTTGGGCGTGGCGAAGCCGTAGACGTTGGCTGCGACGTTGACGCCGCCAAAGTTTGAGGTCCCAAGGATTGCGTTTGCCCGGTCGTAGGTGGCATAGACCGAGGCGGAGTCCGTGAGCTTGTACACCGCGCTCACGAAGTACGACTGGTCCGTGGCCCAGCCGTCCGCGTGGTATCCCTCATAGGTGGGATGTGCGCCGAGCGCGACCGGCTGCCCCGCGGGTCCGGCGGTCGGGAGTACCAGCCCCGTCTCGTCGACCCATAGGGGGCTCGACTGGCCTTTTCCGATAAAGATCGGCGTCGCCAGCGGGTAGTACGTGAAGAAAGCGGCATAGCCCACTTCCTCGACGGGGGGGCTGGCGGTCTCCGCGAAGATGCGGTCGAAACGGTACCCGGGCGTGATCGTAAGCTTTCCGATCTTGATGCTGTCCTGGACGAAGGCAGCCGAATCGTAGATCTGCGAGTCCTGGTTGCCCGTGTTGGTGCCGTCGTCGGGATTCTGGGCCCCCGCGCTGTAGCCGCCGCCGCCGGGAACCTGGACCCCGCTGCCGAAGGTCCTCCCCTCGAGGTAGTATCCCGGATATCCGCCGGTGGGCTGCCCGAGCTGCTGGGAAAGCGGCTGGCTCAGGTCGTAGTACGAGAAGGGCTCCGTCGTGAAGTCCTGGTAGGAGATCAGCGCCTGGTAGCGCTCGTCCAGGCCCGCGATGACGCTCTGAGAGACCTTTCCGGAGTCAAACAGGCCATGGTACTCGATGCGGTCCTGCACGCTCTGCTGGACGGGGACGTACTCGTCGTAGCCGTAGGTCTCGAACTTGTGCGAGGAACCGTCGCCAAAGTAGAGGCGGTTCACCACCGACGTGTCGGCGGAGAGGTCGAGCGTTGCCTTGGTCTGCCACTGGAAGAGCTTGGACCGCGCCGTGTCGCCGGGGCCGATCAGGGCGTCGTAGGCCGGCAGGGTGACCTTGTGCGCGGTCGACGGATTGACGGTCGAGTAGGACCCGTCGGTAAAGGTGCCGTAAGTCCCCACGGGATCGCCGACGTTTGCGATGTCGTATCCGAAGTAGGCGTCCGAGGTGACCGTGGTCGGGGAGGCCGGGCCCGCCAGGTACGTCCCGTTGTTGATGAATTGTTGCGTCACGCGGTTGGCCCCGGTGATCTCGTTGGTCCGGTCCTCGAAGCCCTGGAACCAAGTCTCTATCCTCAGGTTCTTAGTCGGCAGGTACGAGAGCGCCGCGTAGAGATCCTGGGTCTGGTCGTGGTCGTAGATGTAGTAGCCGTCCCCGTAGCGGCTCATGTAGCTCACCCGATAGGCGAGCTTGTCGTTGATGGGGCCTCCGAAATCCAGCGTGAACTCCGGGTTGGAATAGGAATGGCCGCTCGTCCAGCCGCCCCACGTCACCTCGGCGTCGCCCTGGAATTCATTGAAGTAGGGCTGCTTCATCACGAAGTCGACGTAGCCGCCCGCTCCCTCGCCCTGGGGCCCGTAGACCGCGGAGCCGGGGCCCTTGATGATGTCCATCGCCTGGACGCCGTTGAAGCTGGGGGGGGTGCTGTTGCGGGTATAGGGCATCACCTGCCCGTCGACGTACATCTGGGCCAGGTCGCCTCGGATGAAGGGGACGGCGGGAATGCCGTATTGCGCCGCCGAGTAGACGCCGGGCGCGAATTGACCGAAATCCATCGCGTTTTTCACGTTGCGGTCCTGCATCCAGGCCGCGTTCACGCTCGAGACCGACCGCGGGATGTCGATGATGCTCTGGTCATCGCCCATGATGTTGCCGATCGGGCGGACGGTCGGAAGGACCTGTTGGTCGAGGGGCACGTCGCTGACGGTCAGCTTCTCAAGCTCCGTCACGTCATTGTCGTCCGTCGACGCGGTTGAGGAGCCGGTTGACGCGGCGGGAGTCGACGCCGGTGTGGAGGGCGCTGCGGCCGGGGCAGTCTGGGCGGCCACGGTGCACGTGATGCCGCCTGCCAAGGCGAGCAGTGCGGCGAATCGAAGCAGGTACGGTGTTGGTTTTTGGTTCATCAGGAAATCAGGATAGCGATGGGAAGCACTCCCTGTGCCATTGGCTCATTTTGCATGATCCGTTTACGCATTCCCAGAGAACGCGTTACATGCGGTTCTACGGTTGGAACCTCGGGTCGAGGACGTCATCGACCGAGACAGCCTTGTCCAGCAGGTGAGCCTCGGCAAGTTGCTTTATTTGGGTTGCGATCCGATCCCTGTCAATGCGTCCCAGGAATTCCCCCTTGGAAGGGTCGCCGGTCACCAGGCCGTAGGTCTGCATGGCGCCGACACTGTAGGCCATGAAGTCCGGATCCATCTTGGGGTTGAGGGACGCGATCCGGGCGTCCGCCGCAGCCCGGTCCCCGCCGAGGTACTCGCTCCATCCTAGAAGGGAGGCCCGGCTGAATGCGCGGACCAGGTCGGCGTGCGCGGCGAGGAAGCTCCTGCTGGTGTACCAAACGCGATAGGGGGAAAACCCCGTGTCGGAGGTAAGGAAGGTCCCGACGTTGGCGCCGTGCCGGCGCACGTAGTAGGGCTCATTGGTGATGAAGCACTGCTGGACGAAGTTCGGGTCGGCCAGGAATCGGGTCATGCCGAAGTCGGTCGGCGTGACCGAGACCTTGATGTGAAACTTCTCCTCCATGATGGAGAGGTAGGCCGCCCCCGGCACCGCCATGATGTTGCGGCCGTCGAGATCCGCGAACGAGCGGATGCCGCTTTCCCGATGAAACATGATTGCCTGCGGGTCGCGCTGCATGAAGGCCCCGACGATGACCAGGGGCACGCCCCGGGCCGCAGCGATGATGACCGCGTCGCTGCGGTCCATGCCGAAATCGGCGCGCCCGGTGGCGACCATCGTGGTGGGGACCGTCCCCGGCCCCCCTTGGCGGATGTCCACGTCGAGGCCCGCCTCGCGGTAGGCGCCGCCCACGAGCGCCTCGTAGAAGCCGCCGTGCTCGGGTTCGGCGAACCAGTCCGTCTGGAAGACGACCTTGGCGAGGGGCGGTCCGGAGCCGGCCGGCGCAACCGGCGCCGGGCGGCTGCAGCCGGCAAGGAGGGCCAGGGAAGACAGTAAAACTGAAAGTGTACGGTGCATCATTTTCCTTCGTAGGTCAGCGAGCTTGCTCGCGCTCAGGGAGGCGCGAGCAAGCTCGCTGACCTACAGAAGATCAATCGAAACGCGAGCAAGCTCGCTGACCTACGGGATTATTGAAATCACTCCTTTTTCACCATCGAGTCGTGCCACTTGTGCAGTAGCAGCCAGTGCAGGAGGCTCACTCCGCCCACAAAGAAAAACCCGAGCAGGCAGGCGACCATGCCCGTGGCGAAGAGCGCGGGGATCTTCAGCTGCGAGAAGTAGGCGATCGTCATGAAGCCGATCCCGCCGACGCCGTTTTGCGAGCTGCCGGCGAGGAAGTCCCCCGTGATCGCCCCGATCGGGGCAAGGGTCCCGGCGATCTTCATGCCCGTCAGGAAATACGGCATGGCGGAGGGGACGCGCAGGTAGCGGATCTCCTGGAAACGCGACGCCTTGCACATCACGAAGAGCTCCTGCAGGTTCCGGTCGGCGGAGACCAGCCCCATCGTCGTGTTGGCCACGATCGGGAAAAAGCAGATCATGAAGGTGATCGCGATGATGCTGGGCTCGCCCTGGCCCAGCCAGAGGACGAAGATGGGGGCGAGCACGATCACCGGGGTCATCTGCACGACCAGGATGTACGGATAGAACGACTGCTTCAGCCGGATCGAGAAGGTCATCAGCATCGACAGCAGGAAGCCGATCCCGACCGCGGCCAGGAACCCGAAAAGGGCGCCCCGCCCCGTGAGCAGGGCCGACGAAAGGAGCGTCCGCCTCTCCTGCCAGGCGGCTGCCATCACCTCGTCGGGCGCAGGCAGCACGAAGGACTGGATGTGATAGAGGCGCTTGATCGCGTACCAGAGGGCCAGGAGCAGGATCCCCGTCGCGGCCGGATACCTCCACAGGGAGCTGCGTTTCATGGCGAGGCCTCCGGTGCGTGGACGGCCCGCAGCGCGTGCGAGGTCTGTGCGAGAAGGCGGAGGAATTCCGCGGATTCCCGGAGCTCCGCGCACCGGGGGTAGGGGAACGGGACCGGTATCACGCTTGCCACCCTGCCGGGGTTCGGGGAGAGGACGACGATCCGCGTCGACAGGAACACGGCCTCCGCCACGGAATGGGTCACGAAGAAGGCGGTGAACGGATCCCGCTCGCGGATCGCGAGCAGGTCCTCGTTCAGCTGGTCGCGGGTCATCTCGTCCAGGGCGCCGAACGGCTCGTCGAGCAGCAGGATGCGCGGCGCCACGCTCAGGGCCCGCGCGATCGACACGCGCATGCGCATGCCCCCCGAGAGCTGCCACGGGAACTTGTGGGCCTCGCCTGCCAGGCCCACCAGCTCCAGCATTTCGGCGACCCTCTGGCGGCGGCTGGCCCGGGCGTCGCCGCGCAGCATGAGGGGGAGGTCGACATTGGCGGCGACGCGGCGCCAGGGCAGGAGGTTCGCGTCCTGAAACACCACGAACACCTCCGCACGGGCGGCCTCCGGGGTCAGCCCATCCACCACGATCTCCCCCGAGCTGTGGGGGGTGAGCCCCGCGATCAAGCGCAGGAGCGTGGACTTCCCGCAGCCGCTCGGGCCGATGAAGCTGACAAACTCGTTCCGCTCCGCCTCCAGGGAAATGTCCTCCAGGACCGGCGGCCCGTCGCCAAAGCGCTTGCCGAGGCGGTCCAGGCGTACGATGGGCGGCGGATTCACGCGGCCGCCCCAGGCGTGTCAAAGGGATTGTACGGGTAGGTTCTCATCTTGCCGGGATTGAGCAGCCCCTTCGGGTCGACCTCGGCCTTCAGGGCGCGCTTTTCCGAGATGTTGGTGTGCCTCCCTCCCTCCTCAAGGTAGAATGTGTGGGGGTTTGCGATGTAGATCCCGATGTCCCGGCAGCACTCGAGGATCTCGGCGAGGCGCTCCTCGGACCGGAAGCGCACAAGCGGGATGCCGCCGACTGCGACGATGCCCGCGCTGTCAGCGGTGGCGTGCAGCATCTTGGAATTCCCGGCCGTCCACTCGAGATGGAGCAGGATCTCGCCGGGGAAGCGCCGGGCGAGCTCCGCGAACTGGCCCCGAAAGTCCGGGCCGAAGCCCGCCTGGAGGTAGGTGAAGGCCGGGTCGGACTGGATCGCCCACAGCGTCGTGTGGTTCCACGTGAAGTCCGTCAGGAACGGCGGGCGGGGAGGGTCCATGAGCGGGCGGTGGTAGGCGCAGGCGATCCCCGCCGCCTCGGCGTCGCGCACGACCTCGCCCGCCTGCGCGCGATCGACCAGGAGAAAGGTGGCGTGCTCGTCCGCCTTGAGGTGCCGCTGGAGCGGCTTGAAAAACGACGGCACGGGCCACTCGAATTGGGTGACGAGCCTCTTCCTCCACCCGGCCCTGCGGGCCGCGGCGTCGGTCCAGTCGAGCAGCCGGTCCCAGTCCGGGGCGCTGAAGACCAGCTGGTCGTAGTCCACCTTGGGGGCAAGCCGCATCTCGACTTCGACGAGGAGACCGGTCGTGCCGTAGGTGTGCAGCGCCTTGAGGGTCTCCTCCTCCTCAAGGCGAATGAGCCTGGGATTCTCCTCGCAGGTGAGGATCGTGAGGGACTTCACGTTGCCCGGGGCGTTGATCCCGCCCCAGGTGATCGAGCCTATGCCGCCGGAGCCGCCGCAGAGGAAGCCCCCCATGGTGGCCTTGACCCAGGTGGACGGCATGCAGCGCAGTTCCCATCCGGCCGCCCGGGCCGCGGCCTCCACCGTTCCGAGCCGGACCCCAGGCTCGACCCGGGCGACTCCGCCCTCAAGAGACAGGATCCGGTCGAGACGCGAGAGGTCCACGACGATGCCCCCGTGCAGGGGCACGCACTGGCCGTAGTTTCCCGTCCCCGCCCCCCGGGCGACGACCGGCGCGCCCGCCCTGGCGCAGGCGGCCACGACCCCGCGGAGTTCGTCCAGCGCCCCTGGGTGCACGACCGCGTCGGCCCTCTTGGCGTCGAGGAGGCGCCGCAGCACCGGCGAATACCAATAAAAGTCCTTGGAAAGGGCCTCGAGGGGGCCCGCCTCGGTGACCAGATTGTCCGGCCCCGCGATCCGGCGCAGTTTCGCCAGAAGTTCCTCGGTCGCGTGGATCACGGGCTGCGGTCGGCTTGGCGCGGCGACGGCAGGTCGTCGTCTCGCTGGCACAGGAACACGAGGCAGATGCCGAGGATGGCGAACATGCGGAAGGCGGCCTCCTGGCCGTTCCAGGACTTGGACTGCCACATGAGGAACCATTCTCCGCCCACGGCGAGGAACGCGGCAAACCACTGGACCAGGCTCACCGTGAGTCCCGCAATGGCGAGCGACTTGGCGCAGTGCCAGCCGGCGGCCGTGGCGTGCCGCGCGCGCCAGAGGCGCAACGCCCCGGCGCCGATCATCAGGGCCGAGACCGCCTCCCACACCACGATCACCGCAAAGAAGAGGTGGTGGACCCGCGGGTCGGGAAGGGCCCGCCACATCCCGGCATTCCCCTTGAAGGTGTCGTCCATGCTCAACACATGGTGGATGAACCTGAGGTTCGAGGCGGGATCGGTGACGTTGTTGAAGACGACCAGCAGGAGGTAAAGGGCGGCGCAGGCCGCAAGCGCGATCTTGCAAAGGCGGATCGTCATTGCCGGAAGCGCACCCGAACTAGCTGGAGGTGTCCAGCTCCGCGTAGTCGGGGGGGGAGCCGAGGCGGACCGTCTCCCCGTCGACGAGGCGCCTGGGCCCCGCCGGCCGGCTGAGCAGCTCGCTGAAGTTGCGCGCGGCAAAGGCCACCAGGTGCGCCGGGGCGCCCGGGGCGACGCGCCCATGGCCCGGCAGCCCGATCAAGTCCGCAGCCGCGCTGGTCACCATCCGGGAAGCCTCCGCCAGCCTCGAATCGAGGTGGGCCAGACGGACGGACTGGGCAAGGACCTCGGAGGGGTCGAAGTCGCCGAAGGCATAAAAGGCGTCGCGAACGTTGTCGCTCGCGCAGGCGACCGGCACGCCGGCGTCGAGCAGGTCCTGGACGAGGGTGATGCCCCGCCAGGAGGGGGTCCTCGGGTAGCCTCCGCCCCTCCGCCCCTGGAGGTAGAGGTTGCACATCGGAAGCGAGACGACGCGGACGCCCGCGGCCTTGACGAGTTCGATGGTCGAGCGCTGCCGCTCCGCGGGCTGGACCGCCAGGCTGCAGCAGTGCCCGCAGACTACGGGGTGGGGGAAGGAGGTGCGAAGCACGGCGACGGCAACGGCGCGCAGCACCTCGGACTCCGGGTTGCCGTTCTCATCGACGTGCAGGTCGAGGCCCACCCCCCTGTCGCGCGCAAGCGCGAGCAGCCTATCGACCTGGGACGGCAGGTCGGGTGACATCACCAGGAAACCCCCGAGAGCGCTCGCACCGTGGCGCAGCGCGAGGTCCGCAAGGGCCTCCCCGTCGGGCCCGGTCCAAAGGTCGCCCGCGCAAAGGGGGACCGTCTGCAATTCGATCCGCCCGCGCCAGCGCTCCCGAAGCTCGGCCATGACCGCGTGGCTGGTCTCGCCCCAGGGCAGCCCGGTGTCGACATGGGTCCGGAGTGCGCGGGTCCCGTGCGCCCAGGCGCAGCGCAGCGAAAACTCGGCGCGGTGGCGGAGGTCCTGCGCCGTCCAGTTGGCCTTGTCGTCGGCCAGGTTCTTCAGCGCCTCCGCAAAGGTCCCGCTGCGGTTGGGCGCGCGAAACCAGGTGTGCGCCTTGTCGAGGTGGACGTGCGCGTCGACAAAGCCCGGGAAGACCAGCTCCCCGCCGAGGTCGAGCGTCTCCACCGCCGGGTCGTGCCCCGGCGCCCGCCCGTCCTCCGGGCCGGCCGCATCGACGCCGACGATCCGGTCGCCGGCGATCCGCAGGTCGCACAGGACCGCCGGATCGAGCGGGTCCATGGGGCCCGATCCGAGCGCCGGCGGCAAAAGCGCGGCGGGCACCCGGGCTCGGCGAAGCAGAAGCATGCGTTCAGTTTCCACGTTCTTGTCCGCGACGCAATCCTTCCAGACTGTAGGTCAGCGAGCTTGCTCGCGCCTTCCCGG